>JAIXYA010000270.1 GCA_027490485.1 Comamonadaceae bacterium | reverse complement strand
GCGTTATGGCGTGCACTGGGCCATGGGCGGCACAGGAACTTTGGTCAACGGCTTGGTTGATTTGCTAGAGGGCATGGGGGGCAGTTTGCGCACTGGCGCTGAAGTGCGCCGCATCGAAGTTACTGGCGGCCGCGCCACGGGGGTGACACTGGCCAATGGTGAGACGCTGCCCGCTGACATCGTGGTTTGCAATGCGGATACCGCATGGACTTACAAGAACCTGATCGACGCCAAACACCGCAAGGTCTGGAGCAATGCCAAAGTTGAGGCCGGCAAATATTCGATGAGTTTGTTCGTTTGGTACTTTGGTACCAACAAGCGGTACGAAGATGTGCCGCACCACATGATGTTGCTTGGGCCACGTTACGAGGGCTTGCTGAAAGACATTTTCAAGCGCCACCACCTGGCTGATGATTTCAGCCTCTACCTGCACCGCCCCACAGCGACCGATCCGGCCATGGCACCTGCTGGCTGCGATACGTTTTATGTGCTGTCACCGGTCCCCCACCTGCAAAGCGGCACCAACTGGGCTGAGCAAGCTGAGCCCTACCGATTGGCCATTGCCGAGGCGCTGGAGAAAACCGTGCTGCCAGGGCTTCGCGAGCACTTAAACGTTTCTTTTATGACGACACCGCAAGACTTTCAGGACAATTTGTTGTCTTACAAAGGCGCGGCATTCGGTCTAGAGCCGCTGCTTCTGCAAAGCGCATGGTTTAGGCCGCACAACCGAAGCGAAGATGTCAAAGACCTGTTCATGGTGGGTGCCAGCACGCACCCTGGCGCGGGTATTCCAGGTGTATTGATGTCAGCCAAAGCGCTGGAAACCGTGCTGCCGGATTTGTCCACTTTCAGGCGATCAACGGGATGATTTCTTATGGTTTGTTCTTTGACCAGACCCTGGCCGTTTCTCAGCGATTGCTGCTCGAGCAATGGCGACAACGCCGGGGCTTGATCTTTTGGGCGGTTTTTCCGGCGGCCATGATGCTGCTGTTTGGCTTGGTCTATGCGCACAACGCCAATATGCGCGCAGGCTTAGATGCCGCTGCGGCCGGCATTCTGATAGGTGCAGCACTGTTCTTTAGTTGCCTAGGCGGTACGGTCTCCATCATTGCCGCAGAGCGCGAACGCCGCACGCTGCGCCGCCTGCTGGCTTCACCACTGTACCCCGCGGCTTACTTTTTAGGTGTGGTGCTTGCACAGTTGGTATTGGCAACCTTGCAAGTGGTCATGCTCTACAGCATCGCCTGGTTCATTGGCGCGCAATACCACGGCAGTGTGTTGTTGGGCGGCTTGATTTTGCTGCTGTCTGTTTTTGCCTACGTCGGCATGGGCTTCTTTTTGGGCGCTCGTTTTGCAAGACGCAGTGAAGAGGTGGTAGTGGCTTTGTCGGCTATCGGCGTGCCTTTGTTGGTGCTCGGTGGTACCTTTTTCCCTCTGGAAATCATGCCCGCTGCCATGCAAACAGTGGCGCAGCTAAACCCGATGCTGCATATGAATCAGGCTTTCAAAGGCGTGGCTGCATACAACTTAGGTATCGCCGAACTGCGTTTCGAGCTTGTCTTTCTATTTGTATTCTGTGCCATTTCACTTGCTCTCGGCTTGAGATCCTATCGACATTTACTTTTAGCAGATCAAAAAGTATGACCGCTGCCTTGCAGATCGATGGCTTGTTCAAGCGGTTCGGCGAACAGCAAGTGCTGACGGGCTTTAGCCTGCAGGTAGCGCGTGGAGAAGTTGTAGGTCTGCTGGGCCCTAATGGGTGTGGCAAGTCCACGGTGCTCAATATCATTTGCCAGCTAATGCAAGCCGATGCAGGACAAGTACAGCTGATGGGTCAGCCAATGATGGAGCAAAGTGCACATGCACATGCACGGACACGTATCGGCTACTGCGCACAAGAAACTGCGCTGTACCCTGACCTATTTCCCCAAGAGAACATGCATTTTTTTGCCCGACTTTATGGTGTGCCAGCTGCGCAGCGCAATGCACGGGTGGCTGACCTCATGGAGAGATTCAACTTAATTCCTTACGCAGCAACCCGCGCCGGGTTGTTGTCGGGTGGCTGGCAGCAGCGACTGAGCCTTGCGGTCGCCCTGGTACACCTCCCCGAGCTGCTGGTGCTCGATGAACCAACTGTCGCTGTTGACGTAGAGGCGCGAATGGATCTTTGGCGTCTGATCGAAGGTTTGCGTGACAGCGGCACAACCATCTTGTTAACCAGTCATCATCTCGCCGAGGCTGAGAGGCTGTGCAATCGGGTCGCACTGATGCGAGGCGGTAAGGTCGTGGCCGAGGGGAGCGTGCCTGACTTGCTAGCTCGCGTTCCTGGACAAGCTGTGGCCAAGGTGCAATCGCAGGACCCCCAAGCAGTTATCCAAAGGGCATCAGATCTGGGTTGGCCAGTTCGCCAACATGCCGGGAAGATCAGTCTTTTGCTACCTCAGCCCATGAGTTTGCGAGAGGTCGTTGACGCGCTTGATGGCTCAAAGGTCAGTGCTGTAAGTGTGGATCCAGTCACCTTAGAAGACGCTTATCTTGAACTTGTCGATTTGAAACACAGACTTTGTTGATGTTTTGAGTAGGTATTTTTCATTTAATTGCTAAATAAAGCGATTTATTCATATTTTGTCCAATTTCTTTCTTTACAAAATCTATTCATATGCTAATATTAGTTCATTGAATTTTATTTAACCACCCAAGGAGTTCCAAATGAACAAATTAATCATATTGCTTGCCTGTCTGGTCGTGACAAGTGTTTCGCATGCCGCAACTGGTACTGCAACAGCATCCTTTGACAAAGACCCAGACATTTTGCTGGCCAGCAACGACAAAACTTGGTCTTATGCAGCTTATAAATCCAATGGTTTGGCAAATGTCCGTGAGTTTCACGACATGGGCAAAAGCGGTGTGCAGCAAATCGACTACGTGGTCAATTGCAGCAACCAAACAATGGCCATGTCAGGATTTCAAATTCTGGTGGGTCATGACTCAGCGCCCTTGGGTAATAAAACCCCAATCACCCAGACACTGTCTTTTTACAAGCCTGTCATTGACCACGACTTGAAGATTGCAAGCAATGCCTGCGGTAACCAATTGGCCTTCAACAACGTCACAGACGCCAAATAATCCAACGGTTTTATAAATGCTATTGGGGGTGGGGGTCACTTTTAGAAGTCCCCACCCTGATTAATCTTCTACTTCGCTACCGCGATCAAAATCTTTCAGCAAGGCATATCGCTTATTTCTTTGCTCTTGAACCATGCGAATAACACGCTTCATTGGGACTCCCACCAAAGAAAGTGCATGGGTTGCCAACATCAAAGATCCTTCAATCGTTTCTGGCACCACTTCTGCAGCACCAGCTGCCTGAAGTTTTTCCAAGTCCACATCATCTTGTGTTCTGACAATAACCGGCACATGTGGGGCGTGCTCTGTGGTGAGCGCAAGCACACGCATGGCAGACGCATTTTCTAAATAAGTAACGACTACTGCACTGGCACGCACCAACCCCACCGCCATGAGCGACTGTAACCGTGCTGCATCGCCATAAACAACCTGTTCTCCATGGGATTGTGCGCGACTGATTCGGTCTGGATCCAAATCAAGAGCCATGTAAGGAACTTTTTGAGTTTGCAATAGCTTGGCTAAGTTTTGGCCACACCGCCCATAACCACAAATGATGATGTGCTTTTCGATGTCCATGCTTTTTTGCGCAATTTGGGTCATTCCTAGCGATTGCTGCAACCAATCGCTAGAAGACCATTTCATCACCCAATCGTTGGCGTTCATGATGATGAAAGGCGTAGCCAACATGGAAAGCACCATGCTGGCCAGCACAGGGTTGAGCCAATCTGCAGGAATCAATTGATTTTGACTACCCAATGTGAGCAACACAAATCCGAACTCGCCTGCTTGCGCCAAATACAAACCAGTACGCAAAGAAATACCTTCACTGGCACCGCTCAATCGAGTCACGACCGCAATAAGTACAAATTTAAAAACAACAGGCACCGTGAACAAAAACAAGACGAATGCCCATCGATCCCAAATAATGCGCCAGTCAAGCATCATGCCAATGGTGATGAAAAACAGTCCAAGCAAGATATCGTGAAACGGCTTGATGTCCATCTCAACACGGTGCTTGAATTCAGTTTCGGAAATCAACATGCCGGCTACAAAAGCGCCCAGTGCTAGGCTAAGTCCAGCAAGCTCTGTGAGCCATGCCAAGCTCAATGTGATCAACAAGACGTTCATCACAAAAAGCTCTTCGCTTTGACGGCGAGCCACCAACAGCAGCCACCAACGCATCAGTCTTTGGCCGCCGGTTAGCAACAAGGTAATCAATGCTGCAGCTTTGAGCGAAGCCACTAACAAAGCAGGAAGCAATTCCTCCGCAGGCGCATTCAGCGCAGGAATGAGAACCAACAATGGCACGACCGCCAAATCTTGAAAGAGCAAGACGCCAACCACACGCTTGCCATGCTCGGTGTCCAACTCCAAACTGTCAGACATCATCTTGATCACAATAGCGGTGCTGCTCATGGCCAAGGCACCCGACAAAGCCAACGCCGTCTGCCACTTCATTTGCCAAAAAGTGGGCGCAATGCTGTTTAAAAGCAAAGAGCTCATTGTTAAAAACACAATGGTCATCACCACCTGGAGTACACCCAATCCAAAGACATGCTTTTTCATGGTCTTCAACTTGGGCAAATTGAATTCCAATCCAATGACAAACATCAGAAAGACCACACCAAACTCGGCCAGATGGCGAATGCTTTCGGAGTTTTGCGCCAAGGCCAGGGCATTCGGTCCAATCAAGACGCCGACAATCAAATAGCCCAACATGGGCGGTAGCTTCAGTAGACGACAGCCCACAACACCCAACACGGCAGCCAACAGGTATAAAAGCATTAATTCCAAGGACGTCATAGCGCTATCCTAAATCACACGGGGTGGCAGCTATTTGTACTGTGACTTGTGTCACGCTTGATGACATCAACTTGGCAAAACAAATTGCCAGAAGAAATCCTGCCCTTGTGACACCAATGACAACCTTGGATCAAAAAGAAAATCTTGCGCGTTACCAGGGTGATTGGGCAGATACAGTTGAGTGGTGAGTACTTGACCACCCTTGCGCTGAACTTTGACATGCAAGTGGGGTGTTCTTCCAGGATAGGAACCAGGAATAACCGTTTCCAAGAAAAATTCTCCTTTGCTATTGGCGAATTGATGCCCCCGCAGACTAAAGCCTTTTGTGTCGTACTGGCCTCTTTCATCGCATTGCCAAAAGTCCAATAAGGCACCAGGTAGAGGTCTACATGCTGTATCCACAACACGACCCGTTACTCGCATGCGGGGCGATTTCATTTTGGGTTCTACAAGTGAAACACGCTCCGGAGAGAGGGGCAAATAGAAGGGCCCTTGCATCTGGGGAGGTGTTTGTTTTTCGCACAAAGGATTCGCCGACTGCTGCGCTAATGACTTACGGCTAGTGACTATGGCAGGTGCAACTAAACCGAAAGAAATTGCAAGGCGTCCATAACGCTGCAAAATATGTCGACGAGAAATGAAGTCGTTTTGCAATGAAGTTCTCCAAGGATTAATTTAGTCTCATCTATTGTGAGTCAAAATTCGTCCCATAGCTGTCTAACGACATATTCAGCACCTCTGATGCTAAGGTGATCATCATCTATATAAAACAAGACACCGTTCTTTGCGCCGTAACACCATTCTTCATCGCACAATGCTTGGGCTAAATCGATGACCTTGATTTCAGGTCTTTCTGAAAGTATCCGATCTACACCAGCCCTGTGCATTTTGGTTCTAGCCAGAAAATCACTTTTGCTAACTGCACATGGGTCCATCGCCTTAGGGGTAACGACTAAAGGTCTGAAAGAAAAACAGCTTCTGATATCAAAACCAAGCTCTGGAACATCATGCAAAAAAGTTACCTTTTTATCTGCGGCCAACAAAGCATCCAAGGTATTTGCCAAGCCCCTCATAAAAACCTCTTCATTATTTCGCAGCTGCCTATCCTCGTCATCAAAGTGCAGAATCCAGCTCCCAAATTGTGTTGACTCTACCTCTCCAAAACCTTTGCCCGTTGTGTACATGGGCCCCCTGCTTGTCAGAATGACTTCCTTGATGGCCGGATCCTTGATCACTCTCACAATAGCTTGCGTACCTTTTTGCAAACAGTTTCTGGTGTCTCCACCGAGGTCTTGGATGACGACATTTAGCAATGGCGCACATCCATCGCTTGCACCATAAAGACCCACGGTCTGACCTTTGGCTTTAAAACGCTCAACCAGTCCAGCGTAAATGGTCAGCGCATGGCTATCCCCTATCACCACAGTCGATGGATCAGGCCCACTTGAAAGGCAACGGGGGCCCTCATTGCTTGCGTCGCGGCAATACCAATCCATACTGGTCGGAATATTGAATGCAAGGTCGGCGATTTGTTCTTCGATCAACTGATTGGAAAATCTTGACTTGAATCCATTCGATAGATAGGTCGTCAATCCCAAGCTTGCTGTGATCAATAGCAGTGTGATCAGAGCGTAAGTTTTAGCTCTGAGATTTTGGCCAAAACGCATTGGCCGCTCAATAAAGTAGTAGGTCAACAAAGACAATACAAATGCAATGGCAATGCATGAAATACGAATTTGCCAATGTGGCTGGCTTTGTTCCAGAATTCTTGCAAATGACAACAGCGGCCAATGCCATAAATACAAAGGGTAACTTATCAAGCCAATGCCAACCAGGATTCGGCCGGGCAGAAGCGATTGGTTAAACCACGATGTATTTCCAGCCAGAATGATCAACAAAGTGCCAAGCACTGGCAATATCGCCCAAGCACCTGGAAAACGCGTGTCTTGATCAATAAAAAATAAGCTTGCAATTAACAGCATCAAGCCCAAAAAAGAGAGTCCGTGCCTTATCCATTTGTACTTTTCGAACTGGGCTCTTATGGGGTTCAATCTCACAAAGTCTGCATGTGTCAACAAAGCCAACAAACTTCCTGATAAAAGCTCCCACATGCGGGTGAAGGGCAAGAAGAATGTTGCAGATGCAAATTTTTCAACCATCGACAGATTCAAAAGCAAAGAGGCACACAAAAGGATGGAAGTTATCCGGATTGCATTTAATTTGTACTTGAATACCAAGCACAATGTCAAAGGCCAGAATAAATAAAATTGCTCTTCTACCCCCAGACTCCAAAGATGAAGCAATGGTTTTGTATTGGCGGCGTAATCAAAGTAACCACTCTCGCTCCAAATAACCCAATTCGGAATTAACAATGCAGTGGCGGTTATGTGCTTACCCAGTAATTTGTATTCGTCAGACAG
>JAIXYA010000010.1 GCA_027490485.1 Comamonadaceae bacterium | reverse complement strand
AGGTTGTCCTTCATGTACTCAGGCAATAAATGGCGTCGATTGCTGGTCGCATAAATCAACACATTCGGTGTGGCTGCTGCTATCGTGCCATCCAGAATGGACTTCAAGGCCTTGTAGCCAGGCTCGCCCTCTTCAAAGCTCAAGTCATCGCAAAAGATGATGAATTTCTCGGGACGACTGGCAACCACCTCGATGATGTCGGGCAGATCCACCATCTCTTGCTTGTCCACCTCAATCAGGCGCAAACCTTGTGGCGCATAGGTTTGCAAACAAGCTTTGATCAAAGAGGATTTTCCTGTGCCCCTAGCACCTGTGAGCAACACATTGTTTGCAGGCCAGCCTTGTACAAATTGCAAGGTATTGCGTTGGATTTTTTCCTTTTGAGCGTCAATTTCTTTGAGGTCATCCAAAGACAAGGAGGCCACATGTTTGACGGGTTCAAGTACACCATGCCCATTGCCGCGTTTGCGGTAGCGAAAAGCCATACTGGCTTTCCAGTCGGGTGCATGAAGTGCTTGGGGAAGCACTGATTCAATACGCGCCATTAAGGTTTCGGCCCTGAGCAACATGCGCTCTAAATATTCGTTGATGCCCATGTCAGCTTCTGTAGTCTGCGTTGATGGTGACGTAGTCGTGGCTCAGGTCGCAGGTCCAAACAGTTTCACTGGCGTCGCCTCGGCCGAGCAAAACCCGGATGGTGATCTCAGATTGCTTCATGACTCGCTTACCGTCTTCTTCTTTGTACGCCACATGTCTGCCGCCTTGCGTCACCACATGCACATCATCCAAATAAAGCTCAATCTTGTCTTGCGCTAAATCGGCGATACCGGCATAGCCCACGGCCGCCAAAATACGGCCAAGGTTAGGGTCGCTGGCAAAAAAAGCGGTTTTCACCAAAGGAGAATGGGCAATCGCATAAGCGGCCAGCAAACACTCCGCACTGTTTTTGCCGCCCTCCACAGTCACGGTGATGAACTTGGTAGCGCCCTCACCGTCTCGCACGATGGCTTGTGCCAGCCATCGCGCCACATCGGTGAGTGCTTGTTTAAGTGCTTTGCCATTGTTGCTAGACCAATTGTCAATGGGCGCATGAGACGCTTTGCACGAAGCCATGACCACAAAAGAGTCGTTGGTCGATGTATCGCCATCGATGGAGATGCGGTTGAAAGAAGCTTGCGCTAAATCCAAAGCCAAGGCATCCATCAAGACGGGTGGGATGCAAGCATCTGTCGCGATAAAACCCAGCATGGTGGCCATATTGGGGCGAATCATCCCAGCACCTTTGGAGATGCCGGTGATGGTGACTGTTGCGCCATCGATTTGAATCTGTCGACTCACGGCCTTTGGCAAGGTGTCTGTGGTCATGATGGCAGTGGCAGCTTGCGACCAATGGTCTTGTGCTAAATCTGCGATGGCCAATGGCAGGCCATCGACAATGCGCTGGACGGGCAAAGGCTCCATGATCACGCCCGTAGAAAACGGCAACACCTGATCGGCTCGCACATGGAGAAGTTCTGCCAAGGCTTGGCAAACTTGGTTGGCATGCAGCAAACCGGATTCACCTGTTCCTGCGTTGGCAACCCCAGTATTTATGACCAAAGCCCGAATACCTTGTTTGGCCTTGAGGTGACTTTGACACACTTGAACAGGCGCAGCACAAAAACGGTTTTGCGTGAAAACCGCACCCACGCTGGAACCAGCCGCAAGCTTAAACACCGTGACATCTTTGCGATTGGCTTTGCGCACACCTGCACTGGCAGTACCAATTTCAATGCCAGGCACGGGCAATAAATCGGCCGCAAGGGGGGCTACGAGATTGACAGGCATGGATCAGGCAAGCTTTCCGTGGCAGTGCTTGTATTTTTTACCGCTGCCGCATGGGCAGGCTTCGTTACGCCCCACAGTCGGAACCGTATTGGTGTCTTTGGGAGTGCTGTCAGCAAACACCTGAGCCGCACCGGTCTCATCAGGTGCTGAATAAGTGATGTTGGAAATGGCTTCCGCCTTTTCCTCTAATTGGTTGGCGGCAAGTTGCACTTGCTCGGTAGACTCAATTTGCACCGTCATCAAAATACGGGTGACTTCGTTTTTCACCATGTCCAGCAACTGGCCAAATAACTCGAAAGCTTCACGCTTGTACTCTTGCTTGGGTTGCTTTTGGGCATAGCCGCGCAAATGAATACCTTGACGCAAATAATCCAGTGAAGACAAATGCTCTCGCCAATGGCTGTCAATGTTTTGCAGCAGCACAGCCCGCATGAAAGGCGTGAATTGGTCGGCACCTACTTTGTTGACCTTTTCCGCAAAGCTTTGGTTGGCCGCGTCAACAACTGTTTTGACAATGTCTTCATCGACGATGGCTTGCGCATCTTGAACCAACTGAGTAAGCGCCACGCTCAAGTGCCACTCGTTCAACAAGGCTTTTTCCAAGCCTGGCAAGTCCCATTGCTCCTCTAAGGACTCGGGTGGCACAAATTGGTGAACCAAGTCGGTGAAACAGCCTTCACGCAAACTCTGAATTTGAAAATGCAAATCCTGCGCATCCAAAATATCGTTGCGCTGCTGGTAAATCACTTTGCGCTGGTCGTTGGACACATCGTCGTATTCCAGCAATTGTTTGCGAATATCAAAGTTACGGGCTTCCACCTTGCGCTGCGCAGTCTCAATGCTGCGCGACACCATGCCAGCCTCAATCGCTTCACCCTCAGGCATTTGCAATCTGTCCATGATGGCTTTGACCCGCTCACCGGCAAATATGCGCATCAGCGAATCGTCTAGGCTGAGGTAAAAACGTGAGGAACCTGGGTCTCCTTGTCGCCCTGATCGACCCCTTAGCTGGTTATCAATGCGCCTGGATTCGTGCCTTTCAGTGGCAATGATGCGCAAGCCGCCTAAAGACTTCACCTTCTCATGTTCGATCTGCCAAGCGCTTCGATGCTCTTGGACTTTTTTCGCTTTGGCGTCTTCTGTCAAACCTTCATCCGCCTCGATAATGGAAATGCTTTTTTCTATGTTGCCGCCTAAGACAATATCGGTACCGCGTCCCGCCATATTGGTGGCAATGGTGATGGCGCCTAAAGCGCCAGCTTGGGCCACGATATCGGCTTCCTTCTCATGCTGTTTGGCATTGAGGACTTGATGGGGCAGTCCTGCGGTGCTGAGCATGCCAGCCAGCAGTTCGGACAGTTCAATGGAGGTTGTTCCGACCAATACGGGCTGTCCTTTGCCATGGCACTCCCGAATATCCTCGATGGCGGCTTTGTATTTTTCTTCTGTTGTTTTGTAAACCCTGTCGAGTTGGTCATTTCGCTTACTGTGTTTATTGGGCGGAATGATGACAGTCTCTAGACCATAGATTTCTTGAAACTCATAGGCCTCGGTATCGGCTGTTCCGGTCATGCCAGACAACTTGCCATACAAGCGGAAATAATTTTGAAAGGTGATGGAGGCCATGGTTTGGTTTTCAGCCTGAATCGGCACACCCTCTTTGGCCTCTACCGCTTGGTGCAAACCATCGCTCCAGCGTCGGCCTGACATCAGTCGGCCAGTGAACTCATCAACGATGACGATCTCACCGTTTTGGTTCACATAATGTTGATCGCGGTGGTAGAGGTGCTGAGCACGCAAAGCTGCATACAAATGGTGCACCAAGCCAATATGCAAGGGGTCATACAAAGATGCACCCTCGGGCAACAAGCCCATCTCTGAGAGCACTTTCTCGGCTTTTTCATGACCCAGTTCAGTCAAATACACCTGATGTGACTTTTCGTCTAAGGTGAAGTCGCCAGGCTTGGTGACGCCCTCACCCGTGCGCAGATCTAACTCACCTTCTTGGCGGGTCAGGAATGGGACGACTTGGTTCATGGCCAGGTAAGTGGCGGTGTGGTCTTCAGCCTGTCCACTGATGATGAGGGGAGTTCGGGCTTCATCAATCAAAATCGAGTCAACCTCGTCAACAATGGCGTAATTCAAACCACGCTGAACCCTGTCGGTGGCTTCGTACACCATGTTGTCGCGCAAATAATCGAAGCCATATTCGTTATTGGTGCCATAAGTGATGTCAGAGCGGTAGGCCGCTTGCTTTTCTTCGCGGCTTAATTGCGACAAATTGACGCCTACACTCAAACCTAAAAATTGGTAAAGCTGTCCCATCCACTGGGCGTCACGGTTGGCCAGGTAGTCATTCACCGTCACGACATGCACACCCTTGCCGCTCAGTGCATTCAGGTACACGGCCAAAGTGGCCGTCAAGGTTTTGCCCTCGCCTGTGCGCATCTCGGCGATCTTGCCTTGGTGCAAAGCGATACCGCCCATCATCTGCACATCAAAATGGCGCATCTTCATGACCCGCTTGGAGCCTTCCCTGACGACGGCAAAAGCCTCAGGCAACAAAGCGTCTAAGCTCTCGCCTTGGGACACACGTTGCTTGAATTCATT
>JAIXYA010000099.1 GCA_027490485.1 Comamonadaceae bacterium | reverse complement strand
TTACGGGTAAGTGCCGGCTTCATTGACGGCAGATGGCAAGCGTATCATTCACGGCAAACATCTGAAGGAGATTGCGATGCGTCTTATTTTGAGATCTATGGGACTTGTCATGGCGTGGGCATCCATGGCCTTGGCGCAAGCCGCAGGCGGGGCTTGTAACCCAGTCAGCAGCGACGAGGCCTTAAAGGCTGAAGACGTTCGCTATGCCGCTCAAATGAATAACGATTTTGCTGCCATGGAGAAGCTGTTTTCTTCTGACTTGGTTTACATCCACAGCAGTTCGGTGTTAGATGACAAGGCTTCTTTTATTGAATCCATGCGCTCTGGTTCGGTCAAGTACAAGGTCATGCGCCGCTCGGACGTCACCGTTCGCACCTATGGGTGTGTGGCCATCATCAATGGCATTGGCAACTACGACGTGCGGGTCAAAGAAAATGACATGAATGTCGTTTTGCGCTTCACCAGCATTTGGCAGAAAAAGGACAACGCTTTGGAATTCATTTCTTGGCAGTCCACACGGATTCCCTGATATGCGCTATTTGCACACCATGGTGCGTGTCACCGATTTGGATGCTTCTTTGAAGTTTTACCTCGATGCTTTAGGTCTTGAAGTGATCCGCCAAAAAGACGTGCCTTCGGGGCGTTTTACCTTGGTGTTTTTAGCAGCGCCTGGCGACCACAGTGCCCAAGTCGAACTCACCCACAACTGGGACCCCGAGGTTTTACAAGGCGGACGCAATTTTGGTCACTTGGCCTATGCGGTTGACAATATTTACGCCAGTTGCGAGCGTTTGCAACAGCATGGCGTGACGATTTTGCGTCCCCCACGCGATGGCTATATGGCCTTTGTGCGATCTCCTGATGGCGTGTCTATCGAGCTATTGCAAGCCAACGCGCCACTGCCACCTGCAGAACCTTGGGCTTCCATGCCCAATGTTGGCCAATGGTAGGGACATCGGTTCAAGCAGCGGCTGCGCAGTTGCTGCCTGCTTGGCAAGCGCCTCACCAAATCGCAGCCATTGAGGCAAGTGTGCGTCCCCAAACCCGTGGCGAAGGCTATGCGGTTCAGCAGGCCTTGTTGGCCGCGACAGGTGACAAAGCCATGGGCTGGAAAATCGCGGCCACCAGCACTGCAGGGCAGCAACACATAGGCGTCAGTGGCCCCATGGCGGGGCGCTTGTTGGCTTCGCGTTGTTTACCCGATGGCGCTGCAGTTTCGCTGCGCGGCAATGTCATGCAGGTCATCGAAGCCGAATTTGCTTTTCGCATGGGGGCCGATGTAATGGCGCATGGGGACACGCCTTTGACGGTGCAGCAGGTCATGGCGCAAGTGGCTGATTTGCATTTGGCCATTGAAATTCCCAATTCCCGTTACCAAGACTTTGTCACCGCAGGCGAGGCTCAGCTCATCGCCGACTTTGCTTGCGCCAGTCACATGGTGCTGGGCGCTGCGCTCACCACCGATTGGCGCGGTGTGGATTTGGCCGCACAAGACGTGCAGGTCAGCCGTGGCGCCGAGGTGGTGGCGCTAGGAAAAGGTTCCAACGCTTTAGGCGACCCCCGTGTGGCCTTGAACTGGTTGGCCAATGAGCTGATCAGCCACGGCATGCACCTGCAGGCTGGCGATGTGGTCATCACAGGCACCTGTGTGGTTCCCGTACCAGTGCTTGTGGGGCAACATTTAACGGCCCACTACCCTGGCTTGGGCGAGGTATCGGTTGCCATAGCAGCGTGAGCACCCCTGATACCTTCGATCCGCAGTTGTTGTCGCAAGTGGCTGCTTTGCCTCCCTTGCCGGGCGTCTACCGCTATTACGACGCTGAAGGCCAAGTGCTGTATGTGGGCAAAGCCAACCACCTGAAAAAACGCGTCAGCAGTTATTTCCAAAAAAGCCATGGTGGCACCCGCATTGGACATATGGTGGGCAAGATTGCCCGCCTTGAAACCACGGTGGTGCGCTCCGAGGCCGAGGCCTTGCTGCTGGAAAACAACCTGATCAAGACCCTCAAGCCGCGTTACAACATTTTGTTTCGCGACGACAAAAGCTACCCTTATTTGAAAATCACCCGCGCTCAAAAGGGTAGCCCCGATGCCTTGGGTCACCCCCATCCCAAAGCAGCGCCAAGGGTGGTGTATTACCGTGGCGCGGTGGACAAGCACCATGATTACTTTGGCCCTTACCCCAGCGTATGGGCGGTACGCGAGGCCATTCAATTGATTCAAAAAGTGTTTCGCTTGCGTACCTGCGAAGACACGGTATTTCGCAACCGCAACCGCCCCTGCTTGTTGCATCAGATCAAGCGCTGTTCTGCGCCTTGTGTGGGCATGGTCAGCCTAGAGGACTACCAACGCGATGTGCAAAGTGCTTGCGAATTGCTGCAAGGCCACACCCAAGATGTGATGCAGTCGCTGGAAAAGCGCATGTTGGCCCACGCAGACCGCTTGGAGTTTGAACAAGCTGCTGAAGTGCGCAACCAAATCAGCGCCTTGTCCAAGGTCTTGCACCAACAAGCCGTGGATACGGTGGACGACCGCGATGTGGACATCTTGGCTGTCGTGGTGCAAGCGGGCAAAGCCTGTGTCAACTTGGCCATGGTGCGAGGTGGGCGGCATTTGGGCGACAGTCCCTATTTCCCGACCCATGCCGATGGTGCGGAACCTGTGGAGGTATTGGAAGCGTTTTTAAGCCAGCACTACCTGGATGTGCCGCTGCCGCCCACGCTGATCACCAACCATGCGGTGGACAAAAACTTGGTCAGCGCTTTGTCGGCGCAAACAGGCGTGAAACTGCATGTCATCCACCAACCCCGCGAGCAACGCAAGGTCTGGCTTGAGATGGCGCAGCAAAACGCCGCTTTGAAATTGGCCCGTTTGCTGGCTGAAGAAGGCTCGCAGCAATCGCGTACCCGTGCGCTGGTGGACGCGCTGGACATGGCGGTGGAGGACTTGGACAGCCTGCGCATCGAGTGTTTTGATATTTCGCACACAGCGGGTGAGGCCACGCAGGCCTCCTGCGTGGTGTTCCACCACCACAAAATGCAAGCTAGCGAATACCGCCGCTACAACATCGAAGGCATCACGGGCGGCGACGATTACGCGGCCATGCGCCAAGTCTTGACCCGCCGCTACAGCAAATTGGCCGAGGCCGTGCGTTCTGGCGAAGCTCGCTTTCCCGACTTGGTGCTGATCGATGGCGGCAAAGGCCAAATCAGCATGGCCAGAGAGGTGTTTACCGCCCTAGATTTAGACCTGTCACGCTTGGTAGGCGTGGAAAAAGGCGAGGGACGCAAAGTGGGTTTGGAGGAACTGGTGTTCGCCGATGAGCGCCCCAAACTCAGCTTGCAGGCCGACTCCGCTGCCTTGATGCTGGTCGCGCAAATCCGCGATGAGGCGCACCGTTTTGCCATCACCGGTATGCGCGCCAAGCGAGCCAAGGTGCGAACAGGGGGCAGCAGCTTGGAAGACATCCCAGGCGTGGGGCCTAAGAAGCGGGCCAAGTTGCTGCAGCGTTTTGGCGGGGTACGAGGCGTTGCCGACGCCAGTGTGCAAGACCTTTGCACTGTGGAGGGCATATCGCCAGAGCTGGCCCAAGCCATTTACGCCGCCCTGCGTTAGGTCATCGCGAGGCGCCAGAATCGTCATCGCGAGACGCCAGAATCGTCATCGCGAGGCCGAAGGCCGAAGCGACCTACCATGATTGCTTCGGGGTCAAGCCCCTCGCAATGACGCAAATAAAGTCAACAAGCGATCCAACCCGCCGTGGTCAATCGCAACATGAGCGGCTTCGCGTACTTTAGGCTTGGCGTGATAAGCCACCGACAAACCCGCCACTGACATCATGGGCATATCGTTTGCGCCATCGCCCATGGCAATGGCTTGTGCTGACGTTATCCCTAGGGCTTCGCAAGTAGAGAGCAACATGCGGCGCTTTTCTTCGCCATCGCAAATATCGCCCCAAGGTTGGTCAACCATGCGACCAGTTAAATGACCATCCGTCACTTCAAGCACATTGCTACGCACATGGTCAATACCCAGCATTTGTTGGACATGGTCAGTGAAAAACGTAAAACCGCCGCTCACCAACAAGGTAGACATACCCGCCTGTTGGCAGGCGGTCACCAAGGCCTTCGCGCCGGGGTTCAAAGCCAGTCTGTGGGTCAGCACTTCGGTCATGGCGGCTACCGGCACACCTTCCAGTAATCCCACCCGTCGCCGCAAACTGTCTTTATAGTCAGCGATTTCGCCCCGCATGGCTGCCTCGGTGATGGCGGCCACCTCGGCTTTGCGACCCGCAGCATCCGCCACCTCATCGATGCACTCGATGTTAATGAGCGTCGAGTCCATGTCAAAAGCAATTAACTTGAAGTTCTGCCATGGCAAGGGCAATTTGAGGCCTTTGACCCACAGCCCAGGGGCGTGCTCAACTGCAGGCAAAGCACTCAAACTCATGACGCGACCACCGCTTTGGCAGGCGCCACCGGCTCGCCAAAGGAGCGCAAGATGTCCCTGACCATTTGTGCACGGTCTTTGACCTCGGGCAAGGCGCGCTCAATACGCAACTTGTCGTTACCGGCCAACTTGATGTGTTTATTTTTTTGTACCAATTGGATGATGCGCATACCGTCGACAGGTGCATGCTGTTTGAAGCTGATGAGGATCACGCCTGGGGCCGCATCGACCTTGGCCACGCCATAAGGTTTGGCCAAAACCCGCAGGCGGTGGGTGTCGATCAGGGTTTGCGCTTGCGTGGGAAGCTTGCCAAAGCGGTCAACCAGTTCTTCTAGCAGGGCATCCACTTGGTCTTGGTTCTTGGCGGTGGCGAGTTTTTTGTAGAAGGACAAACGCAGATGCACATCGCCGCAGTAGTCGTCGGGCAGCAGGGCAGGCGAATGCAGATTGATTTAGGTGGTGGCTTGCAAGGGACTTAGCAAGTCGGGTTCTTCGCCATTTTTCAAGGCTCTTACCGCTTCGGACAGCATTTCGTTGTAGAGCTGAAAACCCACCTCCAACATATTGCCGCTTTGGTTTTCGCCCAGTACCTCGCCTGCACCGCGGATTTCCAAGTCGTGCATCGCCAAATAAAAACCGGAACCCAACTCTTCCATTTGCTGAATGGCGTCCAGCCTTTGGGTGGCGTTTTTGCTGAGGCCCTGCAAATCGGGGACCAGCAAATAGGCATAGGCTTGGTGGTGGCTGCGACCGACACGGCCACGCAACTGATGCAACTGCGCAAGCCCGAATTTATCTGCACGGCTGATCAAAATCGTGTTGGCGCTGGGCACATCGATACCAGTTTCGATGATGGTGGAGCAGAGCAAAATATTGAAGCGTTGCGCCACAAAGTCACGCATGACTTTTTCCAACTCACGCTCAGGCATTTGACCGTGGGCCACAGCGATGCGGGCTTCGGGAATCAGTTCTTGCAAGCGCTCTTTGCGGTTTTGGATGGTCTCAACTTCGTTGTGCAAGAAATAGCACTGGCCGCCGCGCTTCAATTCCCTCAATACCGCTTCGCGGATGACGCCGTTGTCTTCGGTTCGCACAAAAGTCTTGATGGCCAAGCGGCGTTGCGGCGCGGTGGCAATGACACTCAAGTCGCGCAAACCTTCCAAGGCCATGCCCAAGGTACGAGGAATGGGTGTGGCCGTCAGGGTCAGGATGTCCACCTCAGCCCGCATGGCTTTGATGGCTTCTTTGTGCCGCACGCCAAAGCGGTGTTCTTCGTCGATGACCAACAACC
>JAIXYA010000066.1 GCA_027490485.1 Comamonadaceae bacterium | reverse complement strand
GCGTAAACAACCGATGGTGACGCTGTCAGTGGCTTGCTCAGGCGTTCGTCGTCTCAAGACAGCACGAATACGAGCAAGCAGTTCTTGGGTTGAAAAAGGTTTGGTGATGTAATCATCAGCCCCCGCATCCAAGCCAGCTACTTTGTCATTTTCAGCGCTTTTTGCTGTAAGCATCAAAATAGGAATCGACTTTGTCCGTACGTCATTACGCCACTTACGCGCCCACATCACACCGCTTTGGCCAGGCAACATCCAATCCAACAAAATGACATCTGGCAAAACTGCGTCTATTTCTCTTTGCGCACTCTCACCATCTTCCGCCCAAATGGGCGTCATTCCGTTGTGTCGCAAGTTGACTGAGATCAACTCAGCAATAGATGACTCGTCCTCAACAATCAAAACTTTGGGTAAATGGCGCATGCTCACAGTTATTTGATGGTGGACTCAATTTTCTCAATCGATGTATGTCGAACATCTTCACCTTTAACGATGTAAATGATCAATTCCGCAATGTTTTTTGCATGGTCGCCAATTCGCTCTAAGGCTTTAGCGACAAACAGCAAATCAAGACTTGAACTGATGGTTCTAGGGTCTTCCATCATGTAGGTAATCAGCTTTCGAACGAAACCGTCAAACTCTTTATCAATCAGGTCATCCTCTTTTAAGATCGTGACTGCGGTTGCTGTGTCGAGTCGGGCAAACGCGTCTAAAGATTTTCTTAATAAGTTACTGGCCATTTCGGTTGCCATTCTTAATTCAGATGAGGGCAATGCGCGAAAGCCACCATGGGCCATCATCGACTTGACCATGCGGGCAATTTTTGCAGCTTCGTCCCCAGCTCTCTCTAAATTGGCTGTTGCCTTGGATATGGCCATTAAGAGACGCAAATCATTGGCGGTAGGCTGCCGTTTGGCAATGATCGTCGAGAGTTCACGGTCAATTTCAACCTCCATGGTGTTGACCTTGTTCTCATTTTCGATCACACCATCTGCAACATTTTCTACAAAGAGGGAAAGTGCATAAACCGCTTGCTGAATTTGGGACTCCACAAGGCCGCCCATTTCCATCAAACGAGAAGAAACACTGTTGAGTTCGTTGTCGAATTGTGAGGATAAATGTTTATCAGGCATATTTTCTTTCAATTAATTCAACCGAAACGACCGGTAATGTAATCTTCAGTTTCTTTGTGCTTGGGCTTGAAGAAAACTTGTTCGGTCTCGCCAAATTCGACCAAATCACCCAGGTACATATAAGCTGTATAGTCTGAAACACGAGCAGCTTGTTGCATATTGTGGGTCACGATCACAACGGTGTATTCAGATTTCAGGGTGGTTACCAGCTCCTCGACCTTACCTGTTGAAATGGGATCGAGTGCCGACGTAGGCTCGTCCAGCAACAAAATTGCAGGTTTCACTGCAATACCTCTGGCGATACACAGTCTTTGCTGTTGTCCGCCAGAGAGAGACAAACCGCTTTGACCCAATTTGTCCTTAACCTCATTCCAAATGGCTGCCTTTTGCAAAGCCCATTCAACCCGATCATCCATTTCCGAACGGGATAAATCTTCATAGAGACGCACACCAAAGGCGATGTTGTCATAAATGGACATAGGGAATGGAGTCGGTTTTTGAAAAACCATACCAATACGGGCGCGCAGTAAATTTAAATCTTGCTTGGCGTCAAGAATATTTTTACCGTTGAACATGATTTGACCTTCAGCGCGTTGACCAGGGTAGAGGTCATACATGCGATTCAAAGTGCGCAGCAAGGTGGACTTTCCGCAACCGGATGGGCCAATGAAAGCGGTGATGGAGTTCTCTTGGATATCGAGATTGATGTTTTTAAGGCTGTGAAATGAACCGTAATAAAAATTCAAATTTCGAACTTCCAAAACATTTTTCGATAGAACTTCTGGAGCGGCAGTTGTTTGCATAATTGATTTTTTAAAATTTTGAAAGAGCAAATGAAATTAGACTGAAACTTTTTCTCGGAAAAAAGTTCTGGCGAAAATATTCAAACCCAGGACAGACAAGGTGATCAACAAAGCACCACCCCAGGCCAAGTCAACCCAATTTTGGTAAGGGCTCATGGCAAATTGGAAG
This sequence comes from Comamonadaceae bacterium, assembly GCA_027490485.1. Lineage (GTDB taxonomy): Bacteria > Pseudomonadota > Gammaproteobacteria > Burkholderiales > Burkholderiaceae_C > Limnohabitans. The sequence continues at coordinate 2,254 of JAIXYA010000066.1, read as the reverse complement.
ATCACGACGGGCAAGTTGGCCATAGGCGCATTCATATCGAACGAGAAAAATGGGTTGTTCAATGCGGTGAACAACAAAGGCGCTGTTTCACCGCTGACTCGAGCCAAGGCCAAAAGCACACCGGTCATTACCCCGCTTTTAGCTGCCTTTAAAACAATCGAAAGCGAAACTTTCCACTTTGGTGCACCCAGGGCAAATGCAGCTTCGCGCAAGCTGACGGGCACCAAGCTCAACATGTTTTCAGTGGTTCTAACCACAACGGGTATGGCAATCAAAGTCAAGGCCAAGGTTCCTGCCCAACCAGAAAAATGCTTCGCGTTCACAACCACCAATGCATAAACAAACAAACCAATCACAATCGATGGCGCAGACAGCATGATGTCATTCAAAAATCGTGTGAGCTCAGAGAACTTACTTTTTTGCCCATACTCTGACAGGTAGATACCCGCCATGACGCCAACAGGCGTACTAATCAAGGTGCAAGAGACCACGATCATCAAGCTACCAATGATGGCGTTCCCTAGGCCACCGCCCAGAGAGTCTGGCCCGGGGGTTTTATTCAAAAACAAATCCACACTGAAAGCAGAGAAGCCTTTAAAGAAAAGAACGGACAAAATCCAGAGCAAAAAAGTCAGCCCCAAGGTCATGGCGCTCATAGATAAAAACAAACCTATCAAATTGGTACGTTTACGCTTGGCATAGATGGAGGTATTGATTGATTCTTGTGTTTTCATCTTACTCACCGAGTGTGTTCTGCCATCAGTAGCTGAAATTGAAGAGGCGGAGCTCATGTCTTAAACCCTTTTTTGTTTTCAGCCCGGACAAGCATCCATTTAGCCAAAGACAAAACGACAAAGGTAATTAAAAACAAAGCCAAGCCAAGTGCGAACAGCGAAGAATAGTGCAAGCTAGGCTCGGCTTCGCCAAACTCATTGGCCAAAGTTGACGCAATGGAGTTTCCTGGTGAAAAAAGTGAGCCAGAAATTTTGTGCGCATTGCCAATGACAAAAGTTACCGCCATGGTTTCACCTAACGCACGACCCAGACCCAGCATGACACCACCCACAACACCGCCTTTGGTATAGGGCAGAACAATATGGGTGACCACTTCCCAAGTGGTGCAACCCAAACCGTAAGCTGATTCTTTCAAAATTGGGGGGACGATTTCAAACACATCCCGCATCACAGACGCGATAAAAGGAAGAATCATCATCGCCAAAATCAATCCAGCCGCCAAAATGCCAATACCGTTGAATGCACCTGTGAACAGTTGTCCAATTACGGGCAATTGCCCCAAGGTACCAGCAATGGCAGGCTGAATATAGTCAGCAAAGATGGGCGCAAAAACGAACAAACCGAACATGCCATAGATGATGGATGGCACAGCGGCCAATAACTCAATAGCGGTACCAAGCGGTCTGCGCAAACGCATGGGGCAGGTTTCGGTCAAGAAAACAGCAATGCCAAAACTCAACGGAACTGCAATCAAGATGGCGATGCTGGCAGTCACCACGGTGCCGAAAATTGCGATCAGTCCACCAAATTGTCCGTTAACAATGTCCCACTCAACGGTGTAGAAAAAAGGAATGCCAAATTCTTTAAGTGCAGGCCAAGCACTGATAAACAATGAAACAATAATTCCTAGCAGAGCAACCAAAGTAGTCGCCGCAAAAATCATGGTCAGCTTTTCAAAACCAAAGTCCTGCAAATATTGCGTTTTGATTTTCTGAGCATATGCAGCTGAGACGCTTGCTGGGCTGGTATTCATTAAATAAACACTCCAAAAGGAAAACCCAAGGCGATACATCTCGCCTTGGGGAAACTATCGTAATTACTTCAAATTAATGGTAGACCAAACACTCTTGCGAATGTAGTCGGTGGTGGCATCAGGCATGGGAACGTACTCTAATTCCAGCGCCATCTTTTTTCCGTCCTTGAAACCGTAGTCGAAGAATTTCAACACTTCAGCAGCAGCTGCTTTGTTGGTAGGCTCTTTGTACATCAGGATGAAAGTTGCGGTGGTGATGGGCCATGACTTTGCACCTGAAGCGTCGGTCAAAGAAGCGGCCATACCGGCGTGTTTCGACCAATCGATACCAGCAGCAGCAGCGGAGAAGGTTGTGTCATCGGGAGCGACAATTTGACCGTCTTTGTTGCGCAGATTGGCATGCGAAATGTTGTTTTTCTTGGCGAAGGCATACTCAACATAGCCGATAGAGTTTTTGATACGACTCACATTGGCTGCAACACCTTC
>JAIXYA010000018.1 GCA_027490485.1 Comamonadaceae bacterium | reverse complement strand
TTTTATGCGGTGTACCTGATGGGCAGCTTGGTGTTGTTGCAAAGCTTTGGCCTGGGATGGCCGCTGTGGTTTGCCATGGAAATTGCCGCTTTTCAAGCCCTGTGGCATTTCGGCATGATTTACAAACGTGAACGCGAAGGCTGTTTCAAAGCCTTTCGCATGAACCATTGGTTGGGCGCCACCGTGTTTGCCGGTGTGGCTTTCAGCTTGTATTGATTTAGCCGCCCAACTCTTTTCCCAGACTTTGTGCTCTGGCTCGTGCGGCTTGCATGGCCTCCACCAAGCTGGCATGGATACCTTTGTCTTGCATCACCGTCAACGCAGCGTAGGTGGTGCCGCCTTTGGACGTCACCCTTTCGCGCAGAACTGCGGGTGTGTCGCTGCTGCTTCGTGCCAGTTCTGCTGCACCCACCAGGGTGCCCACCGCCAGTTGATGCGCTTGCTCAGGTGTTAGGCCCATATGCACACCGGCATCCACCATGGCTTCTAGAAAATAAAACACATAGGCCGGTCCGGACCCCGACACGGCGGTGACCGCATCAAGCAAAGCTTCTTCTTTTACCCACAGCGATTCACCCACCAAGCCCAACATGTCGCTGATGGCTTGTTGTTCTTCAGGGCTGACGGCGCTGCGGGCAAACAAACCGGTTTGCCCCAAACCTACCAATGCGGGTGTGTTGGGCATGGCACGTACCACCCGCTCGGTGTGCAGCCATGCAGCGATGCTGTCGCTGCCTATGCCTGCGGCCACACTGAGGTGCAAAGCCTTGGGTATATGGGCTTGGGTGAGCAAGGCTGCTTCTTTGAATACCTGCGGCTTGACCGCCCACACCACCAGAGCGCAGTTGTTCAACGAAGCATCGGCAGCGGCGATGGTACGCACACCGTGTTGCGACTGCAAAGCTTGGCGGGTGGCTTCGAGCGGCTCCACCACATGAATAGCTGACGCGGGTGTGCCGTTTTTGACCAGTCCACCGATCAGGGCGCTGGCCATATTGCCCCCGCCGATAAAGGCCATGGGCAGCAAAAGAGAAGAAAGCGAGGTCATGCCCTCAGTTTGCCACTGTTTGCCTGACCGCTTTTTCCCACCCTGCCATCAAAGCCTGCGCTTGGTCACGCGACATCTGCGGCTCAAAGCAGCGCTCAATCCGCCACTGGCGTGACAACTCGGCGGTGCTGAGGTAGATGCCCGAACTCAAGCCAGCCAAATAAGCTGCGCCCAAGGCCGTGGTTTCCACCACCGCTGGGCGCAGCACCGGAATACCCAGCAAATCGGCTTGGAACTGCATCAGCAAATCGTTGACACAAGCGCCGCCATCGACCCGTAACTCGGTGACTGCTTGGCTGGCATCACGGTTCATGGCTTGCAGCAAAGCCGTGCTTTGGAAGGCGATGCTCTCCAGCGCCGCCCGTGCAATGTGCGCCATGGTGGTGCCACGCGACAAACCCACCATCGCCCCACGTGCATCGGCTTGCCAATACGGCGCACCTAAGCCGGTGAAGGCGGGCACCAGCACCACGCCACCCGAGTCGGGCACGCTCTCGGCCAGTGCCTGCACATCGGCGCTTTTGTCAAAGGCGCGCAGCCCGTCACGCAACCACTGCACCACCGCACCGCCAATGAACACACTGCCCTCCAGCGCAAACGCAGGGGTGCTGTCGGCTTGGGCGGCGCTGGTGGTGATCAAGCCGTTGTGGCTGGTTTGAAATTCACCGCCGGTATGCATCAGCATGAAGCAGCCGGTGCCATAGGTGTTTTTGGCTTGACCGGCTTGAAAGCAGGCTTGGCCAAACAAGGCGCTTTGCTGGTCACCGGCCACGCCGCCAATCTGCAGTTCATGGCCCAGCCACTGCGCTTGGGTGTAGCCAAAGTCACTGGCAGAAGGATGCACCTCGGGCAGCACAGACGCAGGAATGCGAAAAAGTGCCAACAGCTCATCGTCCCAGCGGTTGGTATGCACATTCAAGAGCATGGTGCGAGCCGCATTGCTGACGTCCGTGGCGTGGATGCGTCCGCCGCTGAGTTGCCACATCAGCCAACTGTCCACCGTGCCAAAGGCCAGTTGCCCGGCCTCCGCCATGGCACGGGCGTTGGGCACGTTGTCCAAAATCCACTGCAATTTGGTGGTCGAAAAATAAGCATCTATCAGCAAGCCGGTTTTTTGCTGCACCAAGGGCGCAAACCCTGCTTCGCGCAAACGCAAACACTCGGGTTCGGCGCGGCGGTCTTGCCAGACGATGGCGTTGTAAATGGCTTGGCCGGTGTCGCGCCGCCACACCACCGTGGTTTCGCGTTGGTTGGTGATGCCCATGGAGGCGATTTGGTTGGCACCCAGCCCCGCTTGTTGCAAGACTTGCCGTGCGGTGGCGAGCTGGCTGGACCAGATTTCTTGGGGGTCATGTTCTACCCAGCCGGGCTGGGGGTAGATTTGCCGAAACTCTTGTTGGACGGACGCCAAAACACTGCCGTCTTCTTTGAAAACAATGCTGCGTGAGCTGGAAGTGCCTTGGTCTAGGGCGAGTAAATAGGACATGGTCGGGCCAGTGTTGAAAAAAACTCAGCGCACCAAAGTGAGCGTTGTTTCATAAGCGGGGGCATCTTGGGCAACGCTGCACTCCACGCCTGAATGTTCCAGCAACTGCGCAAAACTGTCGGGCGGCGGTGCGTCGGTGAACAGGCGGTCAATGTGCGACAGATGCGCTAATTCCACCATGGCGGGTCGGTTGAACTTGGTGTGGTCAGCAGCCAGCCACACTTGGCGTGAGTGCTCGATGATGGCCTTGGCCACTTTCACCTCGCGGTAGTCAAAGTCGCGCATGGTGCCATCCGCCTCAATGCCGCTGATGCCAATCAGGCCAATGTCCACCTTGAACTGGCGAATGAAGTCCACCGTGGCCTCGCCCACAATGCCGCGGTCTACCCCGCGCACCACGCCACCGGTGACGATGACCTCGCAGTCGGGGTTGTCGCTCAAGATTTGCGCCACATTCAGGTTGTTGGTGATGACGCGCAAGCCACGGTGCTGGCGCAACTCCCGTGCCACGGTTTCCATGGTCGTGCCAATGTTTATGATCAGCGAGCAGCCATGGGGTACCGCTGCAGCGATCGCTTTGGCGATGCGGGTTTTGCCATCCAATGAAAGTGCTTGGCGCTGACGGTAGGCGATGTTTTCGGTGGTCGACCCCGGCATGCGTACACCGCCATGAAAGCGCGACAACAGTCCGGCCTCGGCCAAGCGTTGCACATCGCGGCGCACCGTTTGCAGGGTCACGGAGAAGGTTTCTGCTAAAAACTCAATCGAGGCCGAGCCTTGGGCTTGGACCAATTCCAGCAACTGGGTTTGACGCGGATTGGGGTTCATAGCGAGTGTGAAATAGCTTTCTGGCAACCATAAACCATGTTCAGCAGGCACCAACATAGGGAAAATACCGAATCAATAAAAACAAATACGAACAAAAATCCGAAAAGAAAAGAACATCACCCATGACCTTGAAACTTGACCAGATCAGCCAAATTGTCGGCGGGCAGATGCATGTGCACGCCTTGGACATGGTCTTGGTGCCCAACGCGGTCACGGTGCTTTTAGGTGCTACCCAAGCCGGCAAAACCAGCCTCATGCGCCTCATGGCTGGCTTGGACCAGCCCACCACAGGGCGGGTGTGGGTCGATGGCCAAGATGTCACCGGTGTGCCGGTGCGTGAGCGCAATGTCGCCATGGTCTACCAACAGTTCATCAACTACCCTTCTATGACGGTGTACGACAACATCGCCTCGCCCCTGCGCTTGCGCAACGACAAAGACATTGACGCACAGGTGCAGGCCTTGGCCAAGCGGCTGCGTATCGATCCGTTTCTCAAACGCTTGCCGGCCGAGCTCTCAGGCGGCCAGCAACAGCGCGTGGCCTTGGCGAGGGCTTTGGCCAAACGGGCCCCTTTCATGTTTTTGGACGAGCCTTTGGTCAACTTGGACTACAAGCTGCGCGAAGAACTGCGCGAGGACCTCACCCAGTTGTTTGAGGCGGGAGAAGGCACGGTGGTCTATGCCACCACCGAGCCCAGCGAGGCCTTGCTGTTGGGCGGCCATACCGCGGTTCTCAAAGAAGGGCGGGTGCTGCAATACGGCCCCACCTTAGAGGTGTTCCGACAACCGCAATCGCTGGACGTGGCCCGTGCTTTCAGCGACCCGCCCATCAATGTGCTGAACGCCCATCAACAGGCCACCGGCTGGATGCTTGACAACGTCTGCCCCATTCTTTTGCCGCAAGTCGATGCCAGCCATGGCCGTGTACAGCTGGGTGTGCGTGCCTCAGCGCTGCGCACCGAGCAGCGCGACGGTGATGTGGGATTGGTCGGGCGGGTGCAGTTGGCAGAAATTTCCGGCACCGATACCTTTGTGCATTTGGACTGCGCCGGTTTGGAGCTGGTCATGCAAAAAACCGGTGTGCATGTGTTTGACATTGGTTCAAGTTTGGCGGTGTATGTCCACCCGCAAGACGCCTATGTGTTCGATGCGGCTGGCGCTTTGCTGAGCGCCCCTGCGCATTTGCACCAAGGGGGGCGTTGAGATGGTGGCGCGTATCGATTTGGACTTGGCCCACGCCTATGGCCCCAACCCCCAGCAAGACAGCGACTACGCCTTGCTGCCTATGAAGATGAGCTTTCAAGCAGGCGGTGCGTATGCTTTGCTTGGCCCCTCGGGCTGCGGCAAAACCACCATGCTCAACATCATCTCGGGTTTGGTCAAACCCTCGCAAGGCGAGGTGCGTTTCAATGGCGACATCGTCAACGACAAAACACCGCAAGAGCGCAATATTGCCCAGGTGTTTCAGTTCCCGGTCATCTACGACACCATGACGGTGGCCGATAACTTGGCGTTCCCACTGCGCAACCGGCGCATGCCCGAGGCGCAAATTCGCCAACGCGTAGGACAAATCGCTGAAATGCTCGAACTGAATGGCCAGCTCAACCAGCGTGCTGCCGGTTTGTCAGCTGACGCCAAACAAAAAATCTCGCTTGGGCGGGGCTTGGTCAGGCCCGATGTGGCGGCGATTTTGTTTGACGAGCCGCTCACCGTCATCGACCCGCACCTGAAATGGCAGCTGCGCCGCAAGCTCAAACAAGTGCATCAAGAGTTCAAACACACCCTGATTTACGTTACCCACGACCAAGTCGAAGCGCTGACGTTTGCGCAAGAGGTGGTGGTCATGACCCGTGGCCGTGCGGTGCAGGTGGGCAGCGCCGAGGCCTTGTTCGAGCGACCCGCCCACACCTTTGTGGGCCACTTCATCGGCTCGCCGGGTATGAATTTTTTACCCGCCACCGTGCAGGCAGACCATCTGTTGATGGGGCAGCACCGCTTGCCTTTGGGGGATCAACTCCGCCTCAGCCTGGCGGGTACCGAGTCGCTCAAGCTGGGCATACGCCCTGAGTACATTGCTGTGCGCAACGCCCCTGCCGAGGGTTGCTTGCCCGCTCAGGTGCTGCGCTGGCAAGATTTAGGCACCAGCGGCTTGCTCACCACCCAGTGTGCGGGTGAGGTGGTGCGGGTGCGTGTGGCCAACCACAGCGAGACACCTCCAGTGGGTCAAACCGTGTATTTGCAGGTGCTAAGTAGTCACACATGCTTTTATGAGCAGGAGGCCTGGATCGCATGAAGCCCGTCAACCAAAAAGCCTGGTTTCTCATCTTGCCGGTGCTGTTGTGCGTGGCCTTCTCGGCCATCGTGCCGCTCATGACCGTGGTCAATTACTCGGTGCAAGACATCATTTCGCCAGAACGCCGGGTGTTTGTCGGTACCGAGTGGTTTGCCG
>JAIXYA010000289.1 GCA_027490485.1 Comamonadaceae bacterium | reverse complement strand
CGCGCGGAATCGGGCGGCAATATGTCGTTCATGCCTTTGACGGCGCTTAATTTATCTGCCATGGTGTTGGATAGCGGTGCGCCTTAGGCGCTAACCGCGAATTTTTTCTGGATGTAGTTTTCGACGATATCGTGGAATTCTTTGGCGATATTGTCGCCGCGCAAGGTCAGCGCTTTTTCGCCATCAATAAAGACAGGCGCTGCAGGCGCCTCTCCGTTGCCAGGCAAGCTGATGCCAATGTCGGCGTGCTTGCTCTCGCCTGGCCCATTGACGATGCAACCCATGACCGCCACTTTCAGGCCTTCCACGCCGGGGTACTGCTTGCGCCACACCGGCATTTTGTCGCGCAAAAACACATCGATTTCCTGCGCGAGTTCTTGGAAGGTGGTGCTGGTGGTGCGACCGCAGCCGGGGCAAGCGGTGACGCTGGGCACAAAGGTGCGCAAGCCCAAAGCCTGCAAAATTTCGGTGGCGATCAACACCTCTTGGGTACGGGCTTCGCCAGGCTGGGGGGTGAGTGACACGCGGATGGTGTCGCCAATGCCTTCTTGAAGCAACAAGCCCAAAGCCACGCTGGACGCTGCGGTGCCTTTGGTGCCCATACCGGCTTCGGTCAAACCCAAATGCAGGGAATGGTTGGTTCTCTTGGCAAGTTCACGGTAGACCGCCACCAAATCTTGCACACCGCTCATCTTGCAGCTGAGGATGATTTGGTGTCGCGGCAAACCCAAACGCTCAGCCAGCTCGGCCGATTCCAGTGCAGACGTGACCAAGGCTTGGTACATCACCTGTTTGGCGTCCCATGGAGATGCTCGCAAAGCGTTCTCGTCCATCAGTTTGGCCAGCAGTTCTTGGTCCAAGCTGCCCCAGTTCACGCCAATGCGCACCGCTTTGTCGTACTTCACAGCCGCTTCGATCATTTGCGCGAACTGCTTGTCGTGCTTGTCGCCCTTGCCCACATTGCCAGGGTTGATACGGTATTTAGACAGCGCTTGGGCGCAGTCGGGAAATTCGGTCAGCAAACGGTGACCGTTGTAGTGGAAGTCACCGACCAGTGGCACATGGATGTCCATTTTGTCGAGCTGTTCACGGATGTAGGGAACAGCCTTGGCAGATTCGGGGGTGTCCACTGTGATGCGAACCAACTCTGAACCAGCCAAAGCCAGTTCTTTCACCTGGATGGCGGTGCCAATCGCGTCACCGGTGTCGGTGTTGGTCATGGACTGCACGCGCACAGGGGCATCGCCGCCCACAGTGACCACATGGTCGCCCCAACGCACCTGTGCTTGCAGACTGTGGTGCCGCGCGGGGATGGAGAAAGGAATGGCTTGTTCAGAAGAGCTCATGGTTTCATTTTGCCGTATCAAGCATGGATGCGGATGGTTTTGGCCCGTCTGCCCGACACATCAGTGCGGTCTTGGACTTCGCCAGCCAACTGACCGCAGGCCGCGGCGATGTCGTCGCCGCGGGTCTTGCGGATGGTGGTCACGATACCCGCCTCACTCAAAATAGCAGCGAACGCTTTGACACGCTCAGGCGAAGATCGGGTCAAGCCTGAAGCGGGATAGGGGTTGAAGGGGATGAGGTTGAACTTACAGGGCAAGGGTTCCGCGTTGCGGGGACGAACCAGCTCAACCAAGGCATTGGCATGGATGTCGGTGTCATTCACACCGTCGAGCATGCAGTACTCAAAGGTGATGAAGTCACGCGGCGCATGGTCCAAATAGTCGCGGCAAGCTTGCAGCAACTCCGTCAATGGATATTTGATGTTCAGAGGCACCAACACATCGCGCAAGGCGTCCGACGGTGCATGCAAGGACACCGCCAAAGCGACGGGGCAGTCAAGGCCTAGGCGCTCCATCATGGGCACCACGCCCGAGGTGGACACGGTCACGCGGCGGCGCGACAAGCCATAACCGTGGTCGTCCAGCATGGTTTTGAGGGCAGGCACCAAGGCTGCGTAGTTTTGCAAGGGCTCGCCCATGCCCATCATCACCACATTGGAAATCACGCGTTCATCCACGCCACGCTCTTGGCGCAAAGTGCGTTCAGCGAACCACAGCTGGGCAATGATTTCTGCGGTGGTGAGGTTGCGGCTGAAGCCTTGGGCGCCGGTCGAGCAAAAAGTGCAGCCCACGGCACATCCGGCTTGCGAAGAAATACACAGGGTACCGCGGTCGGTTTCTGGGATGAACACGGTTTCAATCGCATTGCCCTGTCCCACGTCGAACATCCATTTGATGGTGCCGTCAGCGGAATCGTGGCGACTGACCACGGGGAGGGAGACGATGTCGGCGCTGGCCTGCAACTTGGTACGCAGGCTTTGCGCCAAGTCGCTCATCTGCGCAAAGTCAGAGACACCTTTGTGGTGGATCCAGCGAAACAGCTGAACCGCACGGAATTTTTTTTCCCCCTGCGCCAAGCACCAAGCGACCAAACCGTCCAGATCAAAATCAAGCAGGTTGGTCTTCATGGTTTAGCAGGGGCGACGCATATCAGTGGCCAAAAACATTCATGCCAGCGAAAAAGAAAGCAATTTCATGGGCGGCGGTGTCGGGACCGTCAGAGCCGTGAACTGCGTTGGCGTCGATGCTGTCGGCAAAATCGGCGCGGATGGTGCCTTTGTCGGCCTTCTTGGGGTCGGTTGCGCCCATCAGGTCGCGGTTTTTCAGAATGGCGTTCTCGCCTTCGAGCACTTGGATCATGACGGGGCCAGAAATCATGAAATCGACCAAATCTTTGAAGAAAGGACGGGCTTTGTGGACGCCGTAAAAAGCTTCGGCTTCGCCACGGCTGAGGTGGGCCATGCGCGAGGCGATGATTTTGAGGCCAGCGCCTTCAAAACGCGAATAAATTTGACCGATCACGTTTTTAGCCACTGCGTCGGGTTTGATGATGGAGAGAGTGCGTTCAATTGCCATGGTTAAGTTTCCAAAAGTTATCAAAAATAGGGAGGCTAAGCCCAAAACGTCAGATTTTAGCCTTGGGTGGTTTGGGCTTGGATCGAGCGACTGCGGTTTTTTGGTCGCGCCGCTGACGGGCCAAGCTGTCAGCGCCAATAAACAACTCGCGTGAGGGGGCTGCTTTGCCTGATTTGGCGGGTGTACGTCTGGGCAAGCTGGGTTTGGCAACCGTGGCTTGGTGAAGGGTTTTTGCCGCCCCCAAATGCGAGGCACCGGCACTGCGGGTGAGTTGGTCAATATCGTGGGCGTCCAACTCCATCCAGTCGCCGCGTTTTAAGCCACGGGGCAGCACCATCTT
>JAIXYA010000222.1 GCA_027490485.1 Comamonadaceae bacterium | reverse complement strand
GTGCGGCATGGCGTGCGCTGCGGCCAAAGGTTTGTCGAAACGAAGGAAAGGCCTCTTCAAGGACAGGCAGCAATTGGTGGCGAATACGGTTGCGGGTGTAGCGTTTGTCTTGGTTGGTGGGGTCTTCAACCCAAGTCACCCCTTCTTGCACCAGCCAGTCGCGTAACTGCTGAGCCGGCACATCTAACCAAGGACGGTGAATGCGCAAGCCCCCCCGCTCGGCTAATGCGGGCATGGCCGACAAGCCCGGCAAGCCTGCACCCCTGGACAGTGCCAGCAAGACAGTTTCCACCTGATCGTCTGCGTGCTGCGCCAAAGCAATGTCCTGAATGGTGCCACCCCAATGCGTTTTCAACACCTGTGCAAAGGCTTGGTAACGCGCTTGCCTGGCAGCGTCTTCTGGGCTTTCACCACTGGCATGGTGCGCGTTGACACGGGTCACCACTAAAGGCACGCCCAGCAGTTCACACAGGGTTTGGCAATGGGAGGCGAAGTCGTCAGCTGCGGCCTGCAAACCGTGATGCACATGGATCGCTCGCACCTGCCCTGGCCACTGCTTGGCACATGCCAACAGCAAAGCGCAAGAGTCGGCCCCGCCGCTCAAAGCAACCGCAAAAGGCAAGGAAGGTAAGAAGTGCGCTAAGGAAGGGGGGGCCAAGTTAACGCGTGTCGGCTTTGGTGTCGGTGAAACGCCCATAACTTTGCAAACGCTCGTAGCGCCGATCCAGCAACTCTTTGACTTTGAGGTCGCTGACTTGACGCCACGCATCGTTGAGTCCGCGCTTGAGTTGAGACGCCATCTGTTTGGTATCGCGGTGGGCACCACCTACAGGTTCATTGACGATCTTGTCGACCAAGCCCAAGGCCTTCAAGCGGTGCGCGGTGATACCCAAGGCATCAGCCGCATCAGAAGCCTTGTCCGAGGTTTTCCACAAAATAGATGCACAGCCTTCGGGGCTGATCACCGAATAGATGGAGTATTGCAACATCAACAACTGGTCTGCGACGCTGATGGCCAATGCGCCACCCGAGCCACCCTCGCCGATGATGGTGGTGATGATGGGAACTTGCAGTTGCGCCATCTCAAAAATATTGCGGCCGATGGCCTCCGACTGGCTGCGCTCTTCGGCATCAATGCCTGGAAAAGCACCGGGGGTGTCGACAAAGGTGAACACCGGCAGCTTGAACTTCTCTGCTGTCTTCATCAAGCGCAAGGCTTTGCGGTAACCCTCGGGGCGGGTCATGCCGAAGTTACGGGCCGTGCGTTCTTTGGTGTCACGCCCTTTTTGCTGGCCAATGACCATGCAAGCATTGCCATTGAAGCGAGCCAAACCGCCCACGATGCTTAAGTCGTCAGAGAAATGTCGGTCGCCATGCATCTCCACAAAGTCAGTGAATATTTCGTTGACGTAGTCAAGGGTATAGGGACGCTCTGGGTGACGAGCAATCTTGGTGATTTGCCAAGGCGTGAGGTCACTGTAGATGTCTTTGGTGAGTTGCTGGCTTTTTTTGGCGAGTTGGTCTATTTCATCTGAAATATCCACAGCAGACTCGGTTTGCACATACCTAAGCTCTTCGATCTTGCCTTCGAGTTCGGCAATAGGTTGCTCGAAATCGAGAAAAGTTTTTTTCGCCAATCGTCTCTCCTTGCGCTGCGTTCGCTTTGGATAACCTAATAGGCCACCGGTTGCGGGTCTAGCGAACGCCAAATATACCAAGTTGCCACGCTGCAGTAGGGCGCCCAAGCGGCAGCCACTTCACGCGCATCGCTGCGACTGACCGATTCGCCAGAAAAATAGTTGTGGCTGATGCCGTTGATCAGGCCCACATCATCGAGTGGCAGCACATTGGGACGCATCAAATAAAAGATGAGGAACATCTCGGCAGTCCACCGCCCAATGCCCCGAATAGACACCAACTCTGCAATGATGGCGTCGTCATCCATGTCCGCCCATTGGCGCGTATGCACCGTGCCATTGGAAAAATGCAAAGCCAAATCGACCAAGTACTCCACCTTACGCGCAGACAGGCCAGCTGCACGCATATCGTCCACTTTCAGCTTTAAAACATAAGCAGGCGTGATTTTTTTGGGCAGCGCAGCAAACCTGTCCCATACCGATTGCGCGGCCTTAACGGAAATTTGCTGACCCACAATGCTTCTGGCCAAGGTCACAAAAGCGTCGCCTCGGGACTCTAAGCAGGCGTCACCAAACTGCGGGATGAGTCGGCGCATGACGCGGTCTTTTTTAGCCAAATGCTTGCAGGCCTCCTCCCAGTAAGGTGGGACTGCGCGCTTGACAGGCAAACTGGCCACCATCAGGCACGCTCCCATTGTGTGCCTTGTGCAGAGTCTTTGAGGACCACACCCATGTCGCTCAAAGTTTGTCGAATGCGATCAGCCTCGGCAAAGTTTTTATTGGCCTTGGCTGCTGCACGCGCCTCGATCAAAGACTGAATCTGGTCTTCGTCCACCTCGCTGCCAGCTTGCAAAAAATCTTGCGGATGGCTTTGCAACAAACCCAGCACTGCGCCCAAACTTTTAAGCAAGCCAGACAACTGCGCTGACTGCGTACGGTTAACTTCTGCAGCCAATTCAAACAGCACCGCCACCGCTTCAGGGGTGCCGAAGTCTTCGTCCATGGCAGCCTTGAAACGCGCGGCATAAGCGTTTTGCCAATCGACGGTCACCTCTGAAGGGGCCACCGCGTGCAAAGCTGTGTACAAGCGCTTGAGGGAGGCTCGGGCATCGTCTAAATGCGCATCGCTGAAATTCAAAGCACTGCGGTAATGGCTGCGCACCACAAAGAAACGCACCACTTCTGGGGCATACAACTTCAATACTTCGCGGATGGTGAAGAAGTTATCCAAGCTTTTGGACATCTTCACGTTATCGACGTTGATAAAGCCGTTGTGCATCCAAATGCTGGCCATGGGGTGGCCGTGGGCACCTTCGCTTTGGGCGATTTCATTTTCATGGTGAGGAAACTGC
>JAIXYA010000303.1 GCA_027490485.1 Comamonadaceae bacterium | reverse complement strand
ACGTCTTGCAAAAGGGTTTTGAGCGTGTCGGCGCCCAGCTCATCGTTAAACAGCTGGCGCAGCTCGCGCACCGACAAAGGTTGTGCGGCGCATAGCAGAGCAGTTTCGAGGACACGCTTGGCATCCAAGGTGTTCATAGCAGGTAATCCGAGGGAAATTCAACGGGCATTCTAACTGAGCACCTCGGACAGACCCCAATCTGACAAGGCTTGTTGCATGTCGCTGGGCAGCGGCCTGTGAAATTGCAGGGACTCACCCGTCATGGGGTGGATAAACCCCAATTTGTAAGCATGCAATGCCTGGCGCTGAAGGTTGGCCGAATGGCTGCCGCCGTACAAGGTGTCGGCCAACAAGGGGTGGCCAATGGATGCCATGTGCACCCGAATTTGATGGGTACGGCCGGTGTGCAATGTGCAATGCACCAAACAGCCCTGCTCTTGGCTGTCTAAACACCGCAGGCTGGTGTGGGCGGTTTTGCCTGACTGTTTGGCCAAATCCACCACCGCCATGCGCAGACGCTGACGGGGGTCACGCCCAATAGGTGCATCAACCTCGCGCAACAACGCACCGCGCCAAGGGCGGTGGGCGATGGCGAGGTACTCGCGGTGGACTTGCCGCGCGGCGATCATGTGCACCAAAGCGTCCATGGCGGGGCGGGTTCGGGCAGTGACCATCAAACCGCTGGTGTCCTTGTCCAAGCGATGCACGATGCCTGCGCGGGGGATCAATTTGAGGCTGGCATCTAAAAACAGCAAACCGTTGAGCAAAGTGCCACTCCAATTGCCTGGTGCGGGGTGGACCACCATGCCCACAGGCTTGTGCATGACGCGTAAGTGCTCGTCTTCAAAAACCACATCCAAGGGCAGGTCTTGGGGGACAAAAGCCTGCGACATGTCGGTGGGCTGCAAGCGCACCTGACAACTGTCAAAGGCTTTGACCAAATGCGCCACTTTGGTAACCACTTGATCGCCCACGCTGACACAACCCTCTTCGATCATGTGCTTCAAGTGGTTGCGGGAAAACTCCGGCAACAAAGTCACCAAAGCGCGGTCTAAGCGCTGCCGGTGCAAGTCAGTGGGAATGGCCAGGTCGCGGACTTCAACTTCAACAGCGAGCTCATCGCTTTCGAGTTCAGCCAATGTCGGGGGGGCTGGTGGTGCTTTGTGGGTAGGGCTCATCGTTGATAATGCATGCCATTCAAAGCCTAAAGGTTGACTGTGTTGAGATTTCTTTCATTATCGGTGGTGTTGGTAACGCTTGTGCTCCTCGGTTGCGCAGCCGAGGAAAAAGATAAGACCCTCAAGATGAAGCCCGAGGAACTCTACGAAGAAGCCCGGGACAGCATGAACGGCGCTTTGTACGATAAGGCCATTGCCCTGTATGACAAACTCGAAGGCCGTGCAGCGGGTACCGTGCTGGCCCAACAAGCCCAGTTGGACAAAGCCTATGCGCTGTACAAAAACGGGGACCGCGCTACGGCCATCGTCACACTGGACCGCTTCATCAAGCTCAACCCGGCCAGCCCAGCCCTAGACTATGCGCTGTACCTGAAAGGCACCGTCAATTTCAATGACGACTTAGGCCTGTTGTCCAAATGGTTCAAGCAAGATTTGGCCGAGCGTGACCAAATGGCCGCCCGTGAGTCGTTTGAAGCCTATAAAGAGTTAGTGACCCGCTTTCCCAACTCAAACTACACCCCAGACGCCACCTTGCGTATGCGTCACATCGTCAATTTACTGGCCAAGGCAGAAATCAAAGTCGCTCGTCACTACTTCAAAAAAGGCGCTTATGTGGCTGCCATCAACCGCGCACAAACCACGCTGAACGACTACCAAAATATTGCGGCCGTGGACGACGCGCTGATTATTTTGATTGACTCTTACGAGGCTTTGGGCTTGACCAAGCTCAAGGACGACACCATTCGTGTGCTTGAGAGTTCTTACCCCCAAAGCCCGTATTTCACCGACAAAGCCCCACCACCGCCACCCACCCCTAGCAAGCGTTGGTATCAGTTTTGGTGAGACCGGCCAAGGCTTGTAAAAGTTCGGGCAAGGTCTGAACCCTGTGCATGGGTGGCAAATTGGCCAGTAACCGCCTGCCATAGCCGGTGCTGACCAAGCGGTTGTCGCAAACCACCAAAGCGCCTCGGTCACTTTCCCGACGAATCAAACGCCCTGCCCCTTGTTTCAGTGACACAGCGGCTTCTGGCAAAAAATAATCATTGAACGAACTGCGTCCTTGCGCTTCCAAGCGTTGGCCGCGAGCTTCCACCACCGGGTCATTGGGTGGGGGAAAAGGCAGTTTGTCGATCACCACCGCTTGCAGCGCATCCCCTGGCACATCAAAACCTTCCCAAAAGCTGGCTGTCGCCACCAAAACGCAGCCCTGCCGTCCAGCCTCGATGGCTTGGCGAAAACGTTGCATCAATTGGCGCTTGGGACTTTCCCCTTGCACCAGAACTTCTAAGTCGCCGGTTTCGCCCAAGGCGGCTTGCAACTGCAAGCCAATCGCTCGCAAAGCGCGTGAGGTGGTGGTCAGCACCAGTGTGCGTCCACCTAAGGCCCGTGCGACTTGCAGTGCCACGTCTCCCACTGCCGCGCTGTGTTGGGCATCTTTGGGTGACACCATGTCGCGTGGTACATAAAGCCAGGCTTGGCTTGCATAGTCAAAGGGACTTTCAACACGCAAGACGGTTGCCTGCGATAAACCACAGGGCTCTGTGAACCAGCTCAATCGCTCGTCGTCTCCCAGCGTGGCCGAGGTAAAAATCCAACTGCGCGGCAAATCCACCGCATTGCCTTGCGAGTCAGGAACCGTCACCACGGTTTGCAACAAACGGCTTTGCATCACGTCCGCTATGTCCAAAGGCGCTTCCATGCACCGCGCTTGTGCCCCCACCTCCAACCAACGCACAGAACCTGCCGGACATTCTCGGGAAAAGTGGGCAATCAAGCCAATGATGTCGCTCACGCGTTCATGCAGTCGAACAAACTCTGGCGCAGCATCTGCCACCACTTCCAAAGAAGCCAATACCCCTTGGGATCGCTGCGTCAACAGCAGCATGGCGTCGCCCCAGTCTTGGGGATGGATGCCCTGCGGGTAACCTGCCAACCACCGCAAACGGGTGTTGGGCGGGTGCTTGCCAATCAGCAAACGAAGGTCGCGCAAAGACTTTTCAAACTCACCCACCACGCCTTGCCAATCGGCCAAGCCCTTGGCCAGTTGCAAGCCGCAGGCAAGGATGTCTCGGGCCAAATCGAGCATTTGCCCCAGGCCCAGTTGTTGGCCCAAAAACTGTATGCCGGTTTCATTGAGTTGATGGGCTTCATCGAACACCACCACCCTGACACTGGGCAGCAACTCGGCCATGCCACCCTCGCGCATGGCCAAATCTGCAAAAAACAAATGGTGGTTGATCACCACCACATCAGCTGCCATCGCTTCTTTGCGGGCGGCGT
>JAIXYA010000299.1 GCA_027490485.1 Comamonadaceae bacterium | reverse complement strand
TTTGCAAAGAGCAAGTTGCAAAGCTCAGCGACCATCGCAGACTCGCCCAACGGGTACTCTCTATAGAGTGAGCGGCGGTGGCCCATCCAAAAGCATGTTCCGAGTAGTGCTCGCCTAAGCCACCATGGTGCTTCTGTTTGTTTGACGTTTGTGCTCATTGGATGAGATGACGGCTAACGTGATGTATCCCGCAAAACCCGGTGGATACATCCGGGCCGTCTCGATACATCTTTTGTACGAAACCCCTGCAAACCAATTGCGCCTTGACCCACAGGCTTGCTTGCTGTGAATTCATCAAGGCATGGATTCAACATAGAAACTAGCGCTCCTTACTTGCAGTCCACCTGCTTGTTCAATCAGGTTCGCTGTTGATTTATATGCCCAGAATGTAGCATCGAAAACCCAATAATTAATACTATTAAGCTCATATTTGTACTCGGTTAGTCACCAAGTAACCTATCAGTACACGCCGCCAGAGTGCAAATCACATTTACATAGAAAGGCTCTTTGTGCTCATAGGCCAAAGGTCTTTATTCCCGCCTCACAACCTCACAGGTATCCCGCGCTCCCGCATCCTTTGCTTGGCCTGCTGCACGGTGTATTCGCCATAGTGAAAAATGCTGGCGGCCAGCACGGCATCTGCGCCGCCGGTTTGTATGCCATCGGCCAAGTGGTCGAGGTTGCCCACGCCGCCGGATGCAATCACCGGCACAGGCACCGCGTCGCTCACCGCTCGGGTCAGCGCCAAGTCAAAGCCGCTTTTGGTGCCATCGCGGTCCATGCTGGTGAGCAATATTTCACCTGCGCCGTGTTCGGCCATTTGGGTGGCCCACGCCACCGCGTCCCACCCCACGTTTTTGCGGCCGCCGTGGCTGTACACATCCCAGCCCGGGCCCATGGGTAATCCGTTGGTGCCGATGCGCTGTTCGTCTTCCGCACTGCGGCGCTTGGCGTCAATCGCCACCACGATGCATTGCGCGCCGTATTTGGCCGAGGCATCGCGGATCACCTGCGGGTTGGCAATGGCCGCCGAGTTGAAGCTGGTTTTGTCGGCACCGGCGTTCAGCAAACGGCGCACATCGTCCACGGTGCGCACACCGCCGCCGACCGTCAGCGGGATGAACACCTGCGAGGCCACGGCTTCAATGATATGCAAAATCACGTCCCGTCCATCGCTGGTGGCGGTGATGTCCAGGAAGGTGAGTTCATCCGCGCCTTGCTCGTTGTAACGAGCAGCAATTTCCACCGGGTCACCGGCGTCGCGCAGTTCCACAAAGTTGATGCCCTTGACGACCCGTCCGGCCGTCACGTCCAGACAGGGAATGATGCGTTTGGCCAGCATCTCAGCCGTTCAGCTCGTCAGCACGGGCTTGGGCTTTTTCAAAGTCGAGGTCGCCGCTGTAAATGGCGCGGCCGCAAATCACCCCTTCAATGCCCTCGTCTTCCACCGCGCACAGGCCTTCGATGTCTTTCATATTGGACAAGCCACCCGAGGCAATGACTGGGATGGTGAGGGCTTGCGCCAGTTTGACGGTGGCGTCGATGTTGATGCCGCTCAGCATGCCGTCGCGGCCAATGTCGGTGTAGATGATGGACTCCACACCGTAGTCCTCGAACTTCTTGGCCAAATCGACCACCTCGTGGCCGGTGAGTTTGCTCCAACCGTCGGTGGCCACTTTGCCGTCTTTGGCGTCCAGCCCCACGATGATGTGGCCGCCAAAGGCGCTGCAAGCGTCTTTCAAAAAGCCGGGGTTCTTGACGGCTGCGGTGCCAATGATGATGTAGCGGATGCCGCCATCGATGTATTTTTCAATCGTGTCCAGGTCGCGGATGCCGCCACCGAGCTGCACCGGGATGTCGTCGCCCACCGCTTTCAAGATGCTGCGGATGGCGCTGAAGTTTTGCGGCTTGCCCGCGAACGCGCCGTTCAGGTCCACGAGGTGCAAACGCCGTGCGCCTTTGTTCACCCATTGCATCGCCATGTCGGCAGGGTCTTCGCTGAAAACGGTGGATTGGTCCATATCGCCTTGAATAAGGCGAACGCAGTGGCCGTCTTTGAGGTCAATCGCGGGGATGAGGAGCATGGTTAAAGAATAGCGTAAAGCCCAGTGAAAGGTATATCAGGGAGACCAGGACAAGAAATTTCGGTAGAGGCTAAGGCCAAGGTCGGCACTTTTTTCCGGATGAAACTGAGTAGCAAAAATATTACCTCGGGCAAGCACCGAGGTAAAGCTTTGGCCGTAATCGGTTACCCCTGCAGTGTGGTGCGTATCTAACGGGCGGGCATAAAAACTGTGTACAAAGTAGAAATAGCTGTTGTCAGGGATGCCTTGCCACAAGGGGTGGGCCTGGGTTTGGGTCACTTGGTTCCAGCCCATTTGCGGCACTTTGAAGCGGCTGCCATCGGCTTGATGTTGACCAGCCAAGTCAAACTTGACCACCTCGCCAGGGATCAACCCCAGGCTGGGTGTGCCGCCCTCCCCGCCTTCGGCGCTGTGGTCGAGCAGCATTTGCATGCCCACGCACACGCCAAACAAAGGCTTGTTGGCGGCAGCGTCCAGCACCGCGGGCAACAGGCCGCTGTCATTCAACTCTTGCATGCAGTCGCGCATGGCGCCTTGGCCGGGCAACACCACGCGTTCGGCGGCATGCACCTCTTCAGGGTTGGCGGTGATAACGACCTTGACATCCGAGCCATGGGCGGCGGCCATGACGGCCTGCGCCACCGAGCGCAAATTACCCATGCCGTAATCGATGACCGCGACAGTGCGCATAAATACTTAGAGCGAGCCCTTGGTGGAAGGAATCACGCCCACGGAGCGGGGGTCGATTTCCAAAGCAAAGCGCAGCGCACGGGCAAAGGCTTTGAACACGGTCTCGGCTTGGTGGTGGGCGTTCTCACCGCGCAGGTTGTCGATGTGCAAGGTGACAAACGCGTGGTTCACAAAGCCTTGGAAAAACTCATACGCCAGTTGGGAGTCAAACTGACCGATGCTGCCGCTCTTGAACGGCACATGCATCTCCAAGCCGGGGCGGCCTGAAAAGTCGATCACTACGCGGCTCAAGGCTTCGTCCAAGGGGACATAAGCGTGGCCATAGCGGCGAATGCCTTTTTTGTCGCCCACCGCTTTGGCCACCGCTTGGCCCAAGGTGATGCCCACGGCTTCCACGGTGTGGTTAGCGTCGATGTGCAAGTCGCCCTTGGCGTGAATCTTCAAGTCGATCAGGCCGTGGCGGGCAATTTGGTCCAGCATGTGGTCGAAAAAGCCGATTCCGGTGGACAAGTCGGACTCGCCGGTGCCGTCTAAGTTGACGCGAACTTGGATTTGGGTTTCTTTGGTGTCGCGGCTGACTTCTGCAATGCGTGGTGTCATATTGGCTTTCAAATTGAGGCTGGTGCCAAGGGCGTCCAAAGTTCAGTTAAGGCGGTAAGCAATTGGTCGTTCTCTTCAGGCGTGCCCACCGAGGGGCGTAAACAGCGGCGCAACAAGGGGTGCATTTTAGAAACGTTCTTGACCAAAATGCCGCGTTCACGCAAGCCTTCAAACAAGCGGGTGGCGATGTCCTCGGCCCCCTCAAAGCGCACCAGCAGCATATTGGCTTGGCTGGGAAACACCTTCACGCCTTGAAGTTTGCCTAAAGAGGCGGTGACACGTTCGCGTTCTGATCGGATGGCCTGTGCCTGCGCTTGGAAAACCGGCTGATGCTCCAAGGCAAACAATGCACACTCGGCGTTGAGCACACTGATGTTGTAGGGTGGGCGAATTTTGTCGATCTGGGCAATCACCTCGGCGCGGCCCACCATATAGCCAATGCGCACACCCGCCAAGCCGAACTTGGACAAAGTACGCATCAGCAACACTTGGGCGTTGGCGGCAGGGTCGCGGCGAATCTCGTCCCACCACGTCAGCGATGAAAACGGCTGGTAAGCCTCGTCTAACACCACCCAGCCGCCATAAGCGCTGACTTGGACGATGAGGCGGCGTATCACCGCTGCATCCCACAAATTGGCAGAAGGGTTGTTGGGGTAGGCCAAGTAGACGATGGCAGGTTGGTGCTGGGCGATGGCAGCGGACATGGCGGCTTCGTCCAACTCGAAGTCAGCGGTCAAGCTGACCGGCACATAGGTCAAGCCCTGCAAATGGGTGCTGAGGGCATACATGACAAAGCCAGGCTCGGGGGCCAAAGCCACCGCACCAGGTGCTTGGCATGCCAGAGAGAGCAAAGAAATCAGCTCGTCAGAGCCATTGCCCAGCATCAAGGCGTAGCCAGCAGGCATATCTATATAGTGTTCAAGCGCGGTCTTGAGGTCTTCGGTGCGTTGGCTGGGGTAGCGGTTCAAGGCCACCGCGCCCAAACGTGCACCGAGCTTGGCTTGCAAGTCGGGTGAGAGGGTGTAGGGGTTCTCCATCGCATCGAGCTTGACCATGCCTGCGGCGGGCTGGACCACGTATGCGCTCATGGCCTGGATGTCAGAACGGATGAAATTCAATGGGCTCATGAGGTCGAACAAATTATAGTCACCCAGTCGCTGTAAGCTTTTACCTTTCCAAGGAGTATGTATGAAGAAACCATCTATATCGTCCCGCGCAGCTCTTTGGGCAGGGGTTTTGGCGATCCCTTTGCTGAATGCTTGCAGCAGTATCGGTACGCTGGAGTGGTCGTCCGCCGATGCGGGTTACACCGCCTTGTTTGATGGCAACGACTTGAACCAATGGAAACCGGTGGGTAATGCCAACTGGCGGCTGCAAGACGGTTTGCTGCTGGCCGATTTGGGCAGCGGCTTTTTGGTGACCCGCCAAAACTACCAAGACTTTCAACTCAAGGTGGATTTCTGGGTAGACCCCACCGCCAACAGCGGTATCTACGTTCGCTGCACCGATTTGCAAAATATCACCGCCACGAACGCCTATGAGGTGAATATTTACGACCAGCGCCCCGACCCCAGTTACGGTACCGGTGCCATTGTGGACGTGGCCAAGGTCTCGCCTATGCCCAAAGCTGGCGGTCAATGGAACAGCTACGACATCACTTTCAAAGGTGACCGTATGGTGGTTTACCTCAATGGTGAAAAAACCGTGGAAACCCGTGACAGCCGCTTGAGCGCTGCTGGCCCCATCGCCTTGCAATACGAAAAAGGCGTGGTCAGGTTTAGGAATGTCCGTATCAAGGCTTTGTGAATGGAACCAAGCAAGACCTGACAGCGCATTTGCCCCATGCGCCAGGGGTCTATGTCTTTTGGGGTGACAGCAGCCTGCCTTTGTACATTGGCAAAAGTGTGGACATCCGTAGCCGAGTGTTGTCCCACTTTCGCCAACCAGATGAGGCGCGTATGTTGGCGCAAACCCGTCGCATCGAGTGTTTGCCCACAGCCGGTGAAATGGGCGCTTTGCTTTTAGAGTCGCGTCTGATCAAAACCCGCCAACCCTTGTTCAATCAGCGGCTGCGCCGTACCAAGCACCTGCACTCTTGGCGGCTCAGCGAAGAAGCCGCCGGTCTCGCGAATGACCTTGTCAGCAGCGCTCAAGTGGTACATGGCCGAACCCAAGGCCTGTTTGGCCTGTTTGCTTCGCGCCATGCGGCACAAGAAAAACTGCGGGCATTGGCTACGGAGCACAAATTGTGTTTGGCCACACTGGGTTTGGAAAAAACCACCCAACGCGGTTGCTTTGGTTTGCAGCTTCGCCAGTGCGATGGGGTGTGCGTGGGCAAAGAGCCACGCGCAGACCATGACGAACGCTTACGCACCGCCTTGCAACAACTGCAAGTCCATGTGTGGCCCTACGCCACGGCCATCGATGTGGTGGAGCAGTCGGGGGACTGGGTGCAAAAACACCGCGTCCTGAACTGGTCTTATTTGGGGACTTGGTGTTCCAAGGGTACGGCGACGGAGTCGCCACAAGACGTTGACGCCGCAAGCTTCGATGCCGACACATACGCGATTTTGGTCAAACCGCTTTTGAAGGGCGAAGCCCGGGTGGAGGCCGTGGCTTAGTCGCTAAAGGCAAAGGCCGAGAGCGTGGTTTCCATCACACGGTCAGAAAACACTTTGCGGCCCACAGAGTTTCCTGCAGCACCGGCCACCGTCATCAGTGGCAACAAATGCTCTTCGGCACGGGGCGGATGGCAGTCACGGGCATGGGGGGCTTGGGTCCAGGCAGCCAGCAACTGATCGCGCTCTTGGGGCTCAGCCTGCACCGCTTGGGTGAGCCAATCATCAAACACATCCGAAATTGGCGCGTACTGCGGGTTGCCATAGGCCCGCATATTGTGAAAGCTCATGCCGCTGCCAATGATGAGAACGTCCTCGTCACGCAAGGCTTGCAAGGCGCGACCGGTGTGGAGGTGCTGAACGGGGTCTAAGGCGTTGTGAAGCGAGAGTTGCACCACCGGAATACTTGCCTCGGGAAACAAGAGTTTCATGGGAATGAACACCCCGTGGTCAAAACCCCGCTGGGCGTCTTGTTCAGCAGGAATGCCTTGGGCTTGCAGCAAACTCACCATTCGCGCTGCCAAAGCAGGCGAGCCGGGTGCAGGATAGGTCAGCTCGTAGGTGTGTGGTGGGAAGCCGTGGTAGTCGTAAATGAGGTCGGGTTGGGCAGCGCTGGTCACCATCACCTGCGGCTGCAACCAATGCGCAGACACCAACACAATCGCCTTGGGTTGGCGCGGCAGCGTGCTGGCAGCGGTTTTCAAGTAATCGGCCATGCGGTCCCAGGCGTCTATGGGGTTCCAGTCCATGAAGAAGCAAGGGCCACCGCCATGCGGGATGAACCAAGTGGGCATGCGGGTGGAGCTTGTGTTCAAGTTGTTCATACAGGCATTAGAACCAGCCGTACTTACGCCAAAGTTTCCAAAATAGCCAGCATGGCGATAATTCCCCATGCTCTCTTTGCTGACAAACCGAATCAAAGCTTGGGCGAAAAGCCTCAAACGCGATGTGATGACGCTGTGGTTTGTGCTCAAGCACCCCCAAGCCCCTTGGTATGCCCGTGCCTTGG
>JAIXYA010000050.1 GCA_027490485.1 Comamonadaceae bacterium | reverse complement strand
TGTATCAAAGCCAAGCTAAAAAATCAGCCTCTACAATTGTCAGGTCAAAAAGGAATTCCCCCCAAGCCATGTTGTGGTACGCCGTCCATTCCCGCCCTAAGCAAGAACACCGAGCCTTGGAAAACCTGCAAAACCAAGGCTATGAAGCTTGGTTGCCCATGATCACCCTTGAAAAGCTACGCCGTGGCCGCGTGACCGAGGTGGTAGAGCCCATGTTCAGCCGCTATTTGTTCATCCGCCTAGACATGGAGCACACCAACTGGACGCCTATTCGCTCCACCCTTGGGGTAAGCCGTTTGGTGAGTTTTGGCAACCGTCCTGCCCCCATGTCTGACGATTTGATCCAAGCTTTGCGCAACATGCCTGAACGCACCCCAGAAAAATTGTTGCAACAAGGCCAAGCTGTGCGGGTGATTGACGGTCCCTTGAAAGGTTTGGAGGCTGTTTACCACCAAACGGATGGCGAGTTGCGGGCCATGGTGCTGGTGGATCTGATGAGCAAACAGCATCTGGTCAGCGTGGATACCCAGCATTTATTCCCTGTGACAATCTGAGTATGAATACGCATCCAAAGCATATTGCGATCATCATGGACGGCAACGGCCGTTGGGCCAAAAAGCGCTTGATGCCCCGTACCGTGGGCCATGCGAGGGGTGCCGCCAATGTGCGCCAGATCGTCAAAGCCGCCCACGCCGTGGGGTTGCGCTACCTAACCTTGTTCGCGTTCAGTTCCGAAAACTGGCGTCGTCCGCCCGAAGAAGTCTCGGCCTTGATGGGCTTGTTTTTGCAGTACCTTGAGTCTGAGGTCGCCGAAATGAAAGCCGCAGGCATACGCCTTCGCGTGATTGGCGACCGCAGTGCGTTTGCGCCACTGTTGCAGTCGCGTATCGACCAAGCCGAGCGAGATACCGCCCACAACACGGGTTTGCACTTAACCATTGCCGCCAATTACGGTGGCCAATGGGATGTATTGACAGCGGTTCGCGCTTGGCAAGCGGCGCACCCCGATCGCTCACTGCAAGAACTGGACCCCGCCGCTTTGGCCATGCATTTAAGTACCTCCGACCTACCCGACCCTGAGTTGCTCATACGCACAGGGGGTGAGTCGCGCATCAGCAATTTCTTGCTGTGGCAAACCGCCTATACCGAGCTGTATTTCACCGATCTGCATTGGCCCGATTTTGATGACGCTGCTTTATCCAAAGCCTTGCAGTGGTACAGCCAACGGGTTCGCCGTTTTGGGCGCACTGATGAGCAGGTGCAGCATTCCAGCGCGGTTGAACATACCCCCACCCCAGACCTTGTTATCCAAAACGGTATCAAGATAGGCTAATATCTTGGTTGCAGGCAATAAGCCACATTAGTTTCGAGCGCCTGCAGCTCGTCCGGGCATTGTGTATGCCCCACTTCCTTAGTTTTAAACACATCACCGACAGGTATCCCTAGATGAAGAATGAAAACCGCGTAATGCATCCCCGCAAGGAACATGCTCATACCCGCAGTGGCCGCTGTATTGCCTTGATCGACAGCAACTACATGGCTTGGTTGCTGAAACAAGGTACCGACAGCGATGCCGAGCCAGAGGCTTACAACCGCCAAGCCCTGATACCTAGCTTGGTGCAGACCTTGAAGCAAGCCGGTTTGGGATTGGATGTGCAACGTGTTTATTGGTATACCGACAACCCCGACAGCCAGTTTCCCCAAGACCAAATCGTGCGTGTGCTTGATGTCACCAGCGGCGAGCCCAGTGAAGTGGCTTTCAGCGCCATGTCCGCCGACATTGCCCGTTTGTCTGAACGCAAAGCCTGCGAACACCTGTTGATTGCCAGTGACGACGACCGCTTGACCGCCAGCATCGATGAAGCGCAGTTGCATGGCTTGAATGTTTACCTGTTGGCCGACGAGTCTGCTCGCCACATGGACCAACTCATCAATGAAGACCCCGCTTGGTGCCGTTTATTGGCGCAAGCCGATCGCCGTGTGTTGCTGATGGCCCAAGCCGCCAAAGAGTTGACCGCTCAGCCGCGTGCCGCTGCCGCGCCTGCTGCGCCGCAAGACCCCGAACTGGTCCGCACCAAGCTGCAAGAGGTGGTCGATGGTTGGTGGGACGACGAACCCGAAGACCTGCGCGAAGATTTGCGCGACGAGTTGCGTGGTAGCCATGGCATCCCGCAAGAGGTCGATCGCCATATGCTGCTGCGCGTGCGTCGCGCCTTGGACCGTCCTTTGAGCTTTCCCGAGAAAAAAATCTTGCGTGAAATGGTGCGCAACAAAGTTTTGGGTATCACCGAAGAAAGCCTACCTGCATGACCATCTTGGTGACTGGCGGTGCAGGTTTCATCGGCAGCAACTTTGTCCACACATGGTTGGCACAGCACGACGAGGTGCTGGTCAACCTCGACAAACTCACCTATGCGGGTAATCTGCGTAACCTGCACGCCTTGGCCGGTGACCGCAGACACCATTTTGTGCAAGGCGATATCGGTGACACTACTTTGGTGAGCCAGTTGCTGGCTACCCACCAACCGCGTGCGGTGCTGCATTTCGCCGCCGAGTCGCATGTAGACCGCTCTATCCACGGTCCCATGGATTTCATCCAAACCAATGTGGTGGGCACTTTCCAGTTGCTGGAATCGGTGCGGGCGTATTGGGCTGGATTGGATGATCAGTCCCGCCTGGCTTTTCGTTTTTTGCATGTCAGTACCGATGAGGTGTATGGCAGCTTGGCACCAGAGGCACCGGCCTTCACTGAAACCCACCCTTATGAGCCCAACAGCCCTTACTCGGCCAGTAAAGCAGCCTCTGACCACTTGGTGCGCGCTTGGCACCACACCTATGGTTTACCGGTACTCACCACCAATTGCAGCAACAACTACGGTCCCTACCATTTCCCCGAAAAACTCATTCCTCTGGTGATCCACAACGCTTTGGCGGGTAAGCCTTTGCCTATTTATGGCGACGGCATGCAGGTGCGCGATTGGCTGTATGTCGAGGACCATTGCAAAGCCATCATGCGGGTGTTGGATGCAGGGCGTTTGGGTGAAACCTATAACGTCGGTGGTTGGAATGAAAAACCCAATATCGAGGTGGTACGCACCCTGTGTGCTTTGCTGGATGAACTTCAACCCCGTGCCGATGGCCAGTCCTACGCATCGCAAATGACGTTTGTGAAAGACCGCCCTGGGCATGACAGACGCTATGCCATCGATGCCCGCAAGTTGGAGCGAGAACTCGGTTGGCGTCCCGAAGAAACCTTCGAGACGGGTTTGCGCAAAACCGTGCAGTGGTACTTGGCGCACGCCAAATGGGTGGAAGAGGTCACCAGCGGCAGTTACCGGGCTTGGATAGGCCAAAACTATGGCAGCTGAGGGCGTGCTGCTGTTTGGCGCCGATGGTCAGTTGGGTCACGAACTGCAAGCTGAACTGTCTGTTTTAGGGCGTTTGATTCCCCTGACCTTGGCGGATGTGGACATCGCAGACGCCAAAGCTTTACAGGCGGTGATTCGCCACCATGCGCCGCGCTATATCGTCAATGCCGCCGCCTACACCGCTGTTGACAAAGCCGAACAAGAGCCTGACTTGGCGCAAGCCATCAACGCCATTGCCCCGGGCATCATGGCGGCCGAGGCCAAGTCTTTGGGCGCGACCATGGTGCATTACTCCACCGACTATGTGTTCAATGGCCAGTCTGCCCAGCCTTACAAGGAAAGTGACGCCACCGACCCCTTGTCGGTCTATGGGCGAAGCAAGCGAGATGGCGATTTGCAAGTCATGGCGCAAGCAGGCGCTTTTTTTATCTTCCGCAGTTCCTGGGTGGTGGGAGCACATGGCGGCAATTTTTTGAAAACTATGCTGCGCTTGGCGCAAGAGCGTGACAGTTTGAGCGTGGTCGCCGATCAACACGGCGTACCCACCTCGGCGCGTTGGATGGCGCAGGTTACCCGTGAAGCCTTGCAACATCCTCAACATGCTGATTTGAGTGGCCTGTACCACTTGAGCAATGCGGGGCGCACCACTTGGCATGGCTATGCGCAATATGTGTTGACGCAAGCCGCGCAAATGGGTTGGCAACTCAAAGTCAAGCCAGAGGATGTCAAAGCCATTGGCACAGCAGACTATCCCTTGCCAGCGCCGCGGCCCGCCAACTCTATGCTCCACACCGACTTGGTGCAGCAAAACTTGG
>JAIXYA010000163.1 GCA_027490485.1 Comamonadaceae bacterium | reverse complement strand
TTCGATGGCAGCCAACACCAAGTGACGCAAATAGGCTTCGCCTGCATATTTACGCGCACCCGCAGACGCTTGCAAGATCACGGGGCTGTTGGTCTCTTGCGCAGCTTCCATGATGGCTTGCACTTGCTCGAGGTTGTTGACATTGAATGCAGGGATGCCATAGCCATGCTCAGCAGCATGGTCTAACACTTGGCGCAGGGATACGAGGGCCATGAATTTCTCCAGATAAAAAATAAAGGGGGGTGTGGCCTCAGGCCTTTTTCTTGCGTTCCATCATGCGCCACACAAAGGGCGTGAAGATGAGTTGCATCGCGAGTTCCATCTTGCCGCCCGGCACCACCACGGTGTTGGCACGAGACATGAAAGAGTCGGGGATCATGTTGAGCAAATAGGGGAAGTCGATGCCTTTGGGGTTGGCAAAGCGAATCACCACAAAGCTTTCATCGGGCGCAGGGATTTCACGCGCAATGAACGGGTTGGACGTGTCGACACAAGGCACACGCTGGAAATTCACATGGGTGTGTGCGAACTGTGGGCAGATGTAGTTCACATAGTCGGGCATGCGACGCAAGATGGTGTCGGTCACGGCTTCGGTGGAGTAGCCACGCTTGGACTTGTCGCGCCAGAGTTTTTGAATCCACTCCAAGTTGATAACGGGCACCACACCGATCAGCAAATCGGGATGCTTGGCAATATTGACCTCGGGTGTGACCACCGCGCCATGCAGGCCTTCATAAAACAGCAAATCCGTGCCGCTGGGCACATCTTCCCAAGGCGTGAACGTGCCGGGGTCTTGCTTGTAGGGCGCGGCCTCTTCGTTATCGTGCAAGTACTTGCGGCGCTTGCCTGTGCCAGTTTCGCCATAAGCGCGGAACAAGGTTTCAAGCTCGGAAAACAAATTGGTGGTGGGTCCAAAGTGGCTGAAATTTTTGTCGCCCTGCTTTTCAGCCTCGGCGGCTTTCTTGCGCATCTCCAATCGGTCGTAGCGGTGAAAGCTGTCGCCTTCGATGATGGCGGCGGTGACTTTTTCACGCCGAAAAATGTTCTCGAAGGTGCGAGTAACCGAGGTTGTGCCTGCACCTGATGAACCGGTGATGGCAATGATGGGGTGTTTAACAGACATGGCTCAGGCTTTCAGAATAAATCAATCGCGAAACAAGGTGCGTTCGGCGAACAAAGGGTTATCGATTTCACGCGGCGTTGGTTCACTGTGGTAGCGCTCAATGCGCTCGACTTCATTTTTAGAACCAAATACCAGGCCAATACGTTGGTGTAGTCCACTGGGCGAGACCGACAACATGGGTTCACGGCCTGTGCTGGCGCGGCCACCCGCTTGTTCCATGATCATGCCAATCGGGTTAGCCTCGTACAGCAAACGCAAGCGCCCAGCCTTGCTGGGGTCTTTGTTGTCACGGGGGTACATGAACACGCCGCCGCGCATCAGGATGCGGTGCGCCTCGGCCACCATGGAGGCAATCCACCGCATATTGAAATCTTTGGCGCGTGGGCCAGATTTACCAGCCAAGCATTCGTCCACGTAGCGCTTGATGGGCGGCTCCCAAAAACGGCTGTTGGAGGCATTGATGGCAAATTCCTGTGTGTCTTCTGGTACTTTCAATGCCGAGTGAGTCAGCATGAATTCGCCTAAATTTGGATCCAAGGTGAAGGCGACAACGCCATTGCCGACCGTCAACACCAGCATGGTGGTCGGGCCATACAGGGCATAGCCTGCAGCAACTTGGGTGGCACCCGTTTGTAAAAAATCTTTTTCGATTAAATCACGGCCGCTGTCAATAGCATCTTGCGGCGCACGCAAAACAGAAAAAATACTGCCCACCGACACGTTCACATCAATGTTGCTTGAACCATCCAAAGGATCAAATACCAGCATGTACTTGCCACGGGGATGGTTGGCAGGGATTTGGTAGGGATCGGTCATCTCTTCAGAGGCCATGCCTGCCAAATGTCCACCCCACTCGTTCATGCGAATGAACAATTCGTTGCTCAGCACATCCAATTTCTTTTGGGTTTCGCCCTGCACATTGATAGCCCCACCAGCCTCGGCCGCATGCTCGCCATACAAGCCGCCCAGCTCGCCCATGGCCACGGCACGCGCGATGGCTTTACAGGCCAAGGCCACATCCAAAATCAGCGCATTGAAGTCACCCTTGGAACCAGGAAAACGCCTGCGCTGTTCAATCAGGTACTGGGTCAAGGTGGTGCGGTGTTGCAAAAGCATGGTCTTCTCCGATATCAATTTTGTTGTTGGCCATGCAAGGTATGCAACTGTTCGACAGTGACGCCTTCTAAATTGGGCAATACCCGCAACGCTCCCGAAAAATCATGATGCGCCGTGAAATTGTTGGGGGTGATAATGGTTTTCAGACCTGCAGCGGCCGCCGCACGCAAGCCATTGGAAGAGTCTTCCAACGCCAAACAAGCGCCAGAGGGCAATCCCAGGCGTGCCAAGGTTTGCACATAAACCTGTGGATGGGGTTTTTTCTTGGGCGCGGTTGAAGCGTCTTCAATCACCCCAAACAAGTCTTTCCATTCGGAGCCAATGGCGTTGCGCAACAGCACCGCAATATTGACTGGCGAGGTGGTGGTGGCAATCGCCAAACGCAGGCCTTGTTGGTGAGCTTGCTCAATCAGCGCCAATACGCCAGGGCGCAACTGAACAGCCCCACCTTGCACTGCAGCTTCATAGGCCGCTGTTTTCAAAGCGTGAAGGTGGTCTATGGTGTCACGCAAGCCCGAGCCGTCTATGTCTTTCATGTCAGGATGAACATGATTCCAGTAGTACAACATGCG
The DNA here is from genome assembly GCA_027490485.1 of Comamonadaceae bacterium. Taxonomy (GTDB): domain Bacteria; phylum Pseudomonadota; class Gammaproteobacteria; order Burkholderiales; family Burkholderiaceae_C; genus Limnohabitans. The sequence goes on along the minus strand of JAIXYA010000163.1, from coordinate 5,070 downwards.
CTCTTTGCCGCCGGAAATCTTCAATAACCCTGTGTACAAGGTCACGTCCCAATGCCAGTCAAGGCCCTGCTCGGCGAAGGCGTGGTTGAAGGCGGCCAAATGTGCGCTTTCGGTGTCGGCCAAGGTACCGTCGACATCGAAGATCAACGCTTCTAATTTGCTCATGCTTGGGCCTTAAGGTTTTGAAAAACAAGGATGGCCAAAATACCCTTGGTACGCAAGGTTGCTGTGACTATGCTGAATCGCTTTTTTGATGCGGGTAATCCTGCGGCCAGCGGTCATTCACAACTCCCTTATGTTTTTAGAACGGTGTATCTTATTTAGATGGCATAATAAGTAAATTCATATTTTTAAGCTTTCAATTCAGCTTTTCTTAATTGAAAAACGCCACATTTCGTCAATTACGGGTATTTAGCGCAGTCGCCCGCCACCTGAGTTTTGCCAAAGCTGCGCAGGTTTTGCATGTGTCTGCACCTGCCATCAGCATGCAAATCAAGGAGTTAGAAACAGCTGTAGGGATGCCCCTGTTTGATCGTCAGGGTCGAAAAGTGTCTTTGACTACTGGTGGTGAATACATGCTGGTCTATGCCCGCAAAATGCTGGCTTTGCTGAAAGACGCAGAGGATGCCGCCGCTCGCTTACAGCGCATTGAAACCGGCAAACTGATGATTGGCATGGTCGATACCGCCACCTATTTCATTCCTGCCCTGCTGAACCGATTTCTTGAAGAGCGAAAAGGTATTGAGTTGGTGCTGCAAGTCGGAAACCGCCGCAACCTGATTGACTGGTTGAACAACAGCGAAGTCGACATTGCCATCATGGGCCGCCCACCTTCAGAAATGTCTACCAGCTCTGAATCTTTTGCGGCCAACCCCTTGGTTTTCGTGGCCTCACCGGAGCACCCCTTGGCCAATGAAAAGGGGCTTCGCGCTATAGATTTGAGGCAGCAATCGTTCATTGTGCGCGAGCAAGGTTCGGGCACCCGAACCGCCATGGAAGCTTTTTTCACACAAGCTCGATTTCAACCGCAGTTCACCATGGAGCTTCAAAGCAATGACGCTATCAAACAAGCGGTTAAAGCCAACTTAGGCTTGAGCTTTTTATCGACGCACACCATTGAGCTGGAGCTTAGAACCCAGCAACTGTGCATTTTGGATGTTCAAAAAACGCCGGTGGAGCGGGCATGGAATGTGGTTCATATGATGTCCAAAACGCTGTCACCCGCTGCCGAGGCTTTTCGCAACTTTGTTCTTGAAAACGCACAAAGCCATTTGGCAAAACAATTCGGTTCACACATGCCATAACTGGCGTGACGGTGCTTTCAGCGCAGGGCAAAGATCAGTCGTCGTCCCCAAGCTCGGGATTCCAGCCCAAACCACGACCGCGTTCAGACGCCCAAGCGTACAACTCCGCATGGCGTTGCTGAATATCCTGGGGCAAGCGGCTAGGTAAGGAGCCGTGTTTATCCCAAGCCTGCGAGACCTTGTCCATGAGTTGCTGCATGCGATTGAGGTCCCAGCCTTTGCAGTCTTCGCTGCGCGGCAGAAGATCAAACAACCAGGCATCAAGAACAACCCTGCCCAGCATGGTCATTCCGTGCGAATCTTCATTGAACCCGCTGTAAATCATTTTGTCTTGCATGTGGACTTTTTAAAAATGTATGTAGGGGCTTGGTGGCTATTCCCGCCATTTTCCCAAATAGGCGTTGATGACCTCAAGTACTGACTGAGACTTGATCACCAAGCCCAGATCGATCATTTCAGATCCCATCACCATACCCTGACCGTTGGGTGGTACGGGCGTTACAACAGGGCGGTTGGCCTCTTCACGAAAAAAAACTGCCGCCACAACACCAGCAAACAAAAATTTCTTAACGACACTTTGCGCTGGCCGCAAGGTTTCTGGCAGGTAAACAAACACGGGGCTGCCACTAGAGCCTGGGTAAACGGCGGCATCGATCAAGAACTCAGAACGCCCCTCAAAATTCAAAGCAATTGGGGTAGCCGTTGTGCCCCGCCTCATAATGGGCATTAAATTGACCTGATCCCAAACACCGCTTGGGTAACCCACAAACAAGACCTCTTCGAGGGCGTCCAGCGCACGGGTCACAGATTCATCAGGGATCAAACGCGTATCTATCGGCTGATAGTATAGTTCTACCCCCTGGGCATTGGCAGCCTGCTCCAATGGACGCATGGGGATAATTGAAAGATCGACAGCAGGGTCCGGATGACCAAACCAAGCCTGCGGAAACTGATCAATATTGAGTTGAAAGCGTTGCCCGAGCAAGGGCTGACCATTGCGCTTTTGTGTAAAGACCAATCCACCTTGGCGAACCCCATCGACCAAATGTCGGTTTGTCACAATAAATGTGTTGCTGCCCCGCAGGTGGTCGTGCTTGACCACAAAAGCTGTCCCCGAGCCTTGGCTACCATCTTCCAAAACAGTGTCAACACGCACGGTGTTGAACAAGAGTTTCTTGGTGGTGGAGTTGATTTCCATGTGGCGTTTTCGTGGCGTGGCTGTCGTTGCTTGACTATCCAGCACTCGTCACAGATGGTTTTTTTCGAGGAAGAATCATCACATCGCTCACGATCACTTTGACCCTGTAAGAGCGATTCATCAGCTCGTCAAAGTCGGCCAGCAAGACATTCAAACGCGCCTCCGACAAGATCACGTAGATGAGCACATTCGAATCACTGTCAAGTGCCCCAGACTGAACACCAAATGCGCCGACACCAGTTGCATCGACCATGGTGTACCCACCAACCTGGCGGGATTTCAGCTTTTCAATCACGATACCCTTGATCGCGTGTGCGGTGATCAAGGTCAGTAGCTTCTTTGGTTCAAGAGAACGCATGTTCAGAACTCCATTACATCAGTGTGTTGTGAGTGTGCGGGGCAACACTCTTAAAAATAATTCAGCAAATGGAAATACAGCGGAATGCCGATAATCACATTAAATGGGAAGGTGAGGGCCAATGCCATCGTGAAATAAATACCAGGGTTGGCCTCGGGAATGGCCGCACGGACCACCGCGGGAACCACTATATATGATGCACTGGCAGCCAATGTCGCCAGCATCACAGCGTCGCCGTCCGACAACCCCGCCCAATGTGACAAGGCCAAGGTAAAACAAGCATTGACCACAGGAATCACGAATGCGAAGCCTAAAAAGAATGGGTCAATAACCTGCATCTCGCGAAAACGTCGGCCCACCATCATGCCCATTTCAAGCAGGAAAAAACCCAGCAAGCCCTTGAAGAGGTCCCCGGTGAAAGGCTTGATGGTTTGGTATCCATCGACACCCACTAAAAATCCAATGAAGAGGCTACCCATCAACAATACGATGGAGCCATCTGTAAACGACTCGTGCAAGATACCCTTGATTGAAAATTCAGAGTGCGTGTTGTGTGAAGCAGAATCTCGCCCTTTTCTCTTTTCATCGATAGAACGCGTCATCGCGGCCAGCAACACAGCCATGATGACCGCCGGCACCTCCATGATCACGAGAGCCACAGCCATGTGGCCACCGTGTGCCACCCCTTGGTTGTCCAAAAATTGTCCAACTGCGATAAAGGTCACAGCACTGACAGAGCCGTAGGTGGCCGCCACCGCAGCCGCGTTGTAACCATCGGTTCGCAGCCTAAGCAAAGGATAGGTGTAAGCAGGGACTAAAAAGGCCATCAACAAAGCAATGCCCAGGCCGGTCAAGATTTCTGGCTGTATGCCGCTCACGCTCAGTGCCACGCCTCCTTTGATGCCAATAGACATCAGCAAGTACAAGGAAATGAACTTGGATATTTGGGCTGGCATTTCCAAATTAGATCGCACGGCGGCAGCCATCAGACCCAAAAGAAAGAATAAAACAGCAGGATCCATCAACACAGAAAAAACATCAGAACGCATAGCTTAGAACTCCTGTGGTTTTTTTAGGTATCACTGTTGTGGTCCCTGTGAGTCATGGCTTGCCTGGCGATTGATCTGCTCAATTGCACGGTGTGCAGCTTGCGCCGCGGCTTGAACTTCCGCCTCCGTGCCCATCATGGTCAGCCGCCCAAAACTGCCGAAAGCCTTCACATCCACCAAGGTGACATTGGCGGCCTTTTCAGCTTCGTTTGCGGCATAAACGATGTAACCGGCAGGCTCTGTCTCCAAGATGAACATGCTTTTGCCTGGCTGCAGCATCGATCCCTTTCGCATCTGGCGGTTGATCAAGGTGGCATGGTCGGGCGTAATGGCACAGATTACTTCACTCCATGCGATACGGCAAGCCATCCGATCACTCTCGTTCGCCCCGAGTTGCAGCAGCATTATTCGACCCGCTTCCAGCACCTCGCTTTGGTTACGGTAATGGATTTCCATGGACCCGAATGAGCGCTCAACGACTTGCTCACCCATGCGCACGTTGGTACGCTTGAGCGCCATGTCAGACAGTTGGTGAACCGCCATGCCAGGGGCCACCTCGACCCAAAGACAAGCATCTCCGGGTATAGGCAAAAACCCCTGCGACGAGGTAGCCAAATAGGACGCCAATTGCGCTTGCAAGGAGTCGATGAATACAAAGGCACGAAGACTGATGTTCATGGATGGCTTCATCGGGTCAAGCCCATGTAGAGCATGGGCAGCTTCTCAGGCAAGCGCTCCACATGGTCAATGACAGTAAAGTTTTTAGTACCAAAAATACGCGCCACATACTGATCGGCATAGGCGTCTAGACTGAGGGCATAGACCGTAATGCCGTCACGGGCCAACTCCTCAACTGCGCGTTTGGTGTCAAAACGCAGGTATTGAGGGTCGCGCACATCGTTATCAGCGGGCTCGCCATCGGTCACCACAAAGAGAATTTTTTTGCGCTTAGGCTGAAGCTTGAGCTGAGACCCGGCATGGCGCAAAGCGGCGCCCATGCGTGTGGAATAGGAACCTTTAAGTCCCGCCAAGCGAGCTTTCACAAGCCCATCGTACGGTTGATTAAAATCTTTTATTCGGTGGTAACGCACATCATGCCTGCCCTCCGAGCAAAACCCATGCAGCGCAAACGGGTCGCCAATTTGGTCCATGGCACCCGAT
>JAIXYA010000189.1 GCA_027490485.1 Comamonadaceae bacterium | reverse complement strand
TTATATGGGCAGAGCAAGGTATCGGTGATCAGATTTTATACTCAAGCATGTTGGATCAATTGCTAAGTATTGCACCTTCAAGTCAAATAATTTTAGATAAAAGGTTATTACCACTTTTTCGAAGATCTTTTGCTCATGGAAATTTCTTAGATCGCATTTCTGGCACCCAAGATATTGAATATGATGAGCATCTACCTATAGGTGATTTGGGAAAATTTTTCAGGACGAGCCGTGCTGATTTTGATCTTTCTCGAAATAACTATCTATTAGCAGACTCTTTGAGGGCAAAAGAAATTCGTTCTGAATTAATTAATAATAAGAAATTTTTATGTGGCATCACTTGGAATAGCAAAAGAGAAAAGACAGGTGCTGAAAAATCTATTGAATTAGATGAATTGTTGCCAATTCTTATAAATAAAAACATTGCATTTGTCAGTCTTCAATATGGAGATGTTCAAAATCAGTTAATTGATTTTAATGAAAAGCATAATTTAAATATTCAAGAATGTAAAAGCGTAGATAATTTCCATGATATTGATGGACATGCGGCATTGATCGAGGCATGTGATTTTGTTGTAACGATTAGCAATAGTAGTGCACATATTTCTGGGGCAATTGGTAAAGAAACATTTTTAATGTGTCCTGTAGGTAAGGGTTCAATATGGTATTGGTCTAATCAATTAAACGAGAAAAATTTGTGGTATCCAAGCATTCATATTTTTGAACAAAATCTAAATGGAAATTGGGTTGATGTAGTGCAAAGAATAAAATTAGTAATTGAAAGCAAGATAAATGTAGGTTAATAAAATTTGTGGTTGGATTGGATCAAAAATAGGCAATTGCGGACATACTTTTTGTCAAAGTATTTTTGATAAATCCACAGTTATTTGTGACGACGAATATGAAGTCGTATAAACCCCAATGAAAAAAATCCTTTGAAGCTGACGGTTGTGAAACTCTTGCTGGTTTAAGATAAAAAGCAATTCTCTTTAGGGGTCTTTCATGAAGCCTGTTAAACCTGCATTACTGGCATTGGCTTGTTGTGCTTTGTTTGCATTGAATGTGCAAGCGCAAACCACCGACAAACCCTTTCCCGTGGTCAAGCCCGACGACATTGCATGGAAAGACGCTGGCAAAGGCGTGAAGTTTGCCGTCATTTCTGGCGACCCTTCCAAGCCCGGCCCCTATGTGATTCGGGTGTACTTTCCCCCAGGCATCATGAGTGCGCCGCACTACCACCGCGAAGACCGCTACATCACGGTGCTGCAAGGCACATGGAAAGCGGGAACCGATGATTCTTGGGACCCGCAAGCGACACAGCCTTTGTCCTCAGGCACCTATATGCAACACCCTGCCGGTGCCATTCATTACGACGGTGGCGGTACCGAGGGTGCGACTGTGCAAATCATGGGCATAGGACCCAGCAGCACCACCTTTTTGTTCCCCCAAGTGGGCGACTTTGGCGAACCACGCAAACTCAATTGAACAAGTCGCTTGTTTGCGCTGCTTTGGCGCTTGCTGGTGGGGTGTCGCTGAGCCAAGCGGCTTGGATCAGCGTGGCTGATACAGCGGATGCACAGGTGTATTACGACGACGCAATCAGCAAAGAAGGTGACCGTGTCACCGTTTGGCGCTTGACCAACTTTGCCAAGCCTTTGACCAACTTGGAAGGCAAAGAAATTTCCTCTGAAAAATCCCGCACTACCGTGGATTGCGCTACCCGCAAGATGGCCAATTCACAAGTGCTGCGCTTTTCGGGCAAAGATGCCAACGGTGAGGTGCTGAACCAGTATGAGACGCCGTTGCGGTTCACCACGGTTGCGGCGGGCAGCGTAGACGCTGAGTTGATAAACAAACTTTGTGCACCTTGATGGCTTCACCCCTTCGGAGTTCGCCATGACAGAGATTGCTTCGCTATGCTCGCAATGACTTAAATCGCTACGCGCCCAATGACAATATGTGTCACTGCGAGCCCAAAGGGCGAAGCAGTCACGCCATTTGCCCTGGCAACCACAGCGCAATGACGGGGAAGGCAATCAAAATCAGTAAGCGCAGAAGATCGGTCAAGATAAAGGGAATCACACCCCTGAATATGGTGGTGAAACTCACATCCGGCACCACGCTTTTGATGACAAACACATTCATGCCCACCGGCGGGTGAATCAGCCCTAGCTCCACCGTCATCACAATGATGATGCCAAACCAAATCGGGTCAAAACCCAGCTGCACTATCACGGGGAAGATGATGGGCACCGTCAAAATGATCATGGCCATGGCGTCCATCAAACAGCCCAAAATCAAATACATCACCATGATGAGGGCCAGCACCTCGTAGCGACCCAAACCCATCTCGGTTAAAAAGCCCGTCAATTTTTGCGGCACTTGGGTGATGGTGAGGAAATAGCCAAAAATCAAAGCGCCAATCAGCACGGTGAACACTGCAGCGGCTGTGCGGGTGGCTGACAGCAAGGCCTCTAAGGTTTTTGCACGGTCCAATTTGCCGCGCAACACGCCCAGCAAAAATGCACCCGTCGCACCCACGCCACCGGCTTCGGTCGGCGTGAAAAAGCCACCATACAAACCACCGATGACAAACACGAACAGCAGCAACGGCGCCCACACGTCTTTCAAACCTGCCAAACGCTGGGCCCAATTGGTGCTCTCGCCACGCGGCAGCCAATCGGGGCGAACTTTGACGATGATGAAAATCGTCAGCACATACATCAGCATGGCCAGCAAGCCTGGGATGATGCCCGCCATGAAGAGCTTGCCAATGTCTTGTTGGGTGAGGATGGCGTAGACCGCCAGCACGGTGGAGGGCGGCAGCATCGCACCCAAGGTGCCACCAGCAGCAATTACACCGGTAGAGAACGATTGGGGGTAGCCAAAGCGGCGCATCTCGGGGTAAGCCACCGACGAAAACGTGGCGGCTGTCGCCACCGATGAACCACAAATAGCCGCAAAGCCGCCACACGCCAGCACGGTAGCCACGCCCAAACCACCACGCAAATGCCCTATGAAGGCATTGGCGGCACGAAAGAGTTCACGACTCACACCTGAGACCGACACAAACGCACCCATCAACATGAACATGGGGATGACGCCGAAGGTGTAATCGGTCACGGTACGCATCGAGGTTTGGCCAATCAACTTCAACGCGGGGCCACTGCCCACGATGTAGCTGTAGCCGCACACGCCCACCAAACCCATGGCCATGCCCACGGGTACGCGCAACAGCATCAAGGTGAAAAGCGCTATAAAGCCAATCAAGGCAACGGCGTCTGGGCTTAGGTTGCTTAAATCCATCTCAATGCCCCGCTTTGTTGTCAGCAGCGAACGCTTGCGGCTCGGTAATGAGTCGCCATGTGCGAATACCAATCAGCAAAACCGCACACACATCGCCCATCCACGCGACCGCAAAAAACGGCCAAGTGGGTAAGTTCAGGTCGTAAGTCAATACATGGTCTCGGTAGGTCGTGGCGACCTTGTCAAACAGCATGATGGTCTGCACCGTCACCACCAGCATCAGCACCAGTGTGGCAAAGATATCGATGTAGCGCTTCCAGCGGGCATTGGCATGGGTCCACAGCAAGTCCACCGTGATGTGGTTGCCACGGTAACTGGTGGCAGCTATGCCCCAAAAAATGAGAATCCCCAAAAGCATGCGACCAAAGTCGAAGCTGTCGGGAATGGAGGTGTCAAAGAATTTGCGCAAAAAGACAGCCAGAAAAATATTGGCTGCCACGATGCCCACAAACAAGGCCGCCATCCATTCGATGGTGTCGATGATGCGGTCAAAGCCGCTTTTGCTGGAAGACGACATACAGCTGCTTTAGAGGGCAGATTTGTATTTGGTCAGGCTTTGTTGCAAGGCCTTCATCACGGCAGCAGGGTCTTCACCGCGCTTTTTCACCTCGTCAGCCCATTGTTTTTGCACGGGTGCCACAGCGGTTTTCCAAGCAGCGAGTTGCTCGGGCGTGAGGGTGTAAATCTCGCGGTTGGCTTTGTCAGCCAGTAACTTGGTGCGTCCTGCAATTTCGAAATCCGCCCAAGAAGTGCCAACTTTTTCAGCCCACTCGTTGGTGCAGTGGCTGTCTACCGCTTGTTTTTGGGCAGGTGACAAGCCGTTGT
>JAIXYA010000035.1 GCA_027490485.1 Comamonadaceae bacterium | reverse complement strand
TTTGCGAATCATGGCCGATTGCAATTGCTGCAAGGGACCTGTGGCGCTGATGTGCGGGGCATGTTCACAACTTTGTTCAACAAATGCCCTTGCTTGCAGGTGCAGGCCACTCCATAAGGGCACATCCAAATAATGGTCTTTAGTGGCGGCGTCAAACAGCAGTGTCCAAGGCAAGGCAAAGACATCGCTGGCATGTAGGGGTTTTCCCGCGTTGGGAAAAAGATTCAACATTTCACGTGCGGCGATATTGGCACCAAGTACCTCTCCTTCGCTGCTGAGCAAGACTAAACCGTCGTTGTCGTCACCCGTTAAACGGCCTGGCCAGTTCAAGCGCAACAACAAATCATGGGCTTGGCGGAGCAACAAGGCATTGCCGATGGTGCGAGCTGACAGTGCTGCCAAATGCATCAGTTCGGGCCGTTCAGGGGAGTTGATGCCCGTGAGGTCAAGCATGCCGATGCAGTCGCCTTGTGGCCCCCAAATGGGTGCACCAGCGCAGCTGTAAACAGAGGTGTCGCGGAAAAAATGCTCGCCACGGTGCAGCCAAACAGGTCGCAGCTCGGTCAAGGCAGCGCTGATGGCTGTGGTGCCTACCGACTCCTCAGACAAGTCCACACCGACACGCGCAATCGCTTCCACCCTTTTGTCATGGCGGTTGATGCTGCCCCCCACATCCAAGACCACGCCTTTGGCGTCTGTCAGCAAAGCGAAAAAAGAGGTTCCTGCGATGGCGCGGCACAAGCGTTCGATTTCGGGCTGCGCTGCTTGAACAAAATCGTGTTGAAGATCGAGTGTGCGGGCAATGTGTGCCGCAGAAACCGCATCAAAAGCCACGCTGTAGTCAGGGTGCAATCCATTGCTGAGGCAGCGACGCCAGCTGTGGGATATCCACTCGGGCAGTGTGGAGGAGGCAGGCGCTCCATTGACCAACACGGCAAGCCTGTCTTGCTCAAGCAAGGCGAGTCTGTCTAGGGCGCTAACTGCAGTGTTCATGAGGTAAGAACTGTGTGTGACATGGCTGACAGAGGGCTTACCGAGACAGTAGCAAACCCACCGTCTTGATGCCGGCAAGCGTCAAGAGCAAAGAGCCGATCAAGTGCAAACCTGCGGTCATCAATGCCAACACAAAACGCGACTGCATCAGCATGGCAAGCACCTCGGCACTGAAAGAAGAAAAAGTGGTGAGCGCACCCAAGAAACCCGTGATCAGCAGCAGTCGCCAGGCAGGGTCTAGGTCGGGCAAAGCTTGAAACACCGCAACGCACACACCAATGAGGTAGCCGCCGATCAAGTTGGCGTAAAGCGTTCCCCAAGGCAGAGTGCCGCCAACATTGAACATAAGCCCAAGTTGCCAGCGCGCCAAAGCGCCTGCGCAGGCTCCGATACAAATGGCGATGACAGCACTCATAAGGTGTTTGAGGGATACAGATGCCGCATTATCAATCTATGTGGAGCTGAGCCAAACCGTCGCAGGCAAAGCGTGGTTTAATTTTCTATATGCAAGTTAATCAAGTTGATCAGCGCTGGCAATTTTGGATTGACCGTGGCGGCACCTTCACGGACATCGTGGCGCGAGATCCTGTGGGGGAATTGCACACCCACAAACTACTGAGCCAAAACCCGCAGATGTACGCGGATGCTGCGGTGCAAGGGATACGCGAGTTGCTGGGCTTGCAGGCCCATGAAGCCGTACCGGCTGAGCGCATTGCCTGTGTACGCATGGGCACCACTGTGGCGACCAACGCCTTGCTTGAGCGTAAAGGTGAGCCCACGTTGTTGGTCACCACCCGAGGTTTTCGTGACGTACTTCGCATTGCCTACCAAAACCGCCCTCGCTTGTTTGACCGACATATCCTCTTGCCCGAGATGCTCTACAGCGAAGTCTTAGAGGCTGATGAGCGCATGGGCGCTCATGGTGAGGTGGTTCAAGTGCTGGACCAAGCAGCGCTGCGCTTGGGCTTGTCTGCCGCCTATGACAGGGGCTTGCGTTCAGTGGCGATGGTTTTTTTGCATGGCTACCGTTACAGCGAGCATGAGCAACAAGCTGCAGCTTTGGCCAAGGATATTGGGTTCACCCAAATCAGTACCTCGCACCAAACCAGTCCCCTGATGAAGATGGTCAGCCGTGGCGACACCACCGTGGTTGACGCGTATTTGTCGCCCATATTGCGTCGCTATGTGGACCAGTTGGCGCAGCAGCTGCCAGGGGTGCCGCTCTTGTTCATGCAATCTTCGGGCGGCTTGGTAGACGCCCAAGCTTTTCAAGGCAAAGATGCGATTCTGTCTGGACCGGCTGGTGGCATCGTGGGCATGGCAAGAACTGCTGAAGCAGCTTTTGCCCATGGGGATGGATTGGAAGGCAAGGTGCGTGTCATTGGTTTCGACATGGGTGGCACGTCTACCGATGTCAGCCATTACGCAGGTGAGCTGGAGAGAGAGTTCGATACCCAGGTGGCGGGTGTTCGCTTGCGAGCCCCCATGTTGCACATTCACACGGTGGCTGCGGGTGGCGGGTCGCTGCTGCAATTTGACGGTTCACGTTTTCGGGTGGGACCTCAAAGCGCAGGCGCAGACCCAGGACCCGCTTGCTACCGGCGTGGCGGACCCTTGACCGTGACGGATGCAAATTTACAGTTGGGTAAATTGCAGGCCGCCTATTTTCCCGCCGTGTTTGGTCCTGAGGGCAATCAAACTTTGGATGCGCAAGTGGTGGAGCAAGGCTTTGCACATCTTGCCCAGTTATCGAACAAAACACCCGAAGAAGTTGCCGAAGGTTTTGTGCATATCGCTGTGCAGCAAATGGCACATGCGGTACAAAAAATTTCGGTGGCCAGGGGCTATGACGTCACTGGCTATACCTTGCAATGTTTTGGGGGTGCAGGGGGGCAGCATGCCTGTGCGGTGGCTGATGCACTGGGGATGTCGAAAATTTTGATCCACCCTATGGCGGGTGTCTTATCGGCGTATGGCATGGGCTTGGCATCGCAAAGTCTGATCAAAGAGCAAGCCATTGAGCAGACCTTGGATGCATCTGTGTGGCCTCAATTACAAGCCACTTTGACCCATTTATCCTCGCAAGCCCAAGCGACCTTACGTTCCCACATCACCGGTGGTGGTGACTTGCAAACCCATGAACGTGTGCATCTGCGTTACGCAGGCAGTGACTCGCCTTTGGTGGTTGCCATGGGGAGCGTGGCCGAGGTGAAGGCAGCGTTTGAGGCCGCGTATTTGCGCCGCTTTGCGTTTGTCATGCCGAATAAGGCGCTGGTGGTTGAGGCGGTGTCGGTGGAAGTCATATTGGCAGGCGAGCAAACCCCAGAACTCATGCTGCCACTGGCACCTTTGCGCGCTATGCCGCCACACACATGGACCCGAATGTATTTGCATGGGGCTTGGCAAGAATCGGCCTTGGTTCGTCGTGAAGACATGCAAGCTGGTGATAGCGTTATGGGTCCAGCTGTGGTGGTCGAACGCCATGCCACCACCGTCATCGAACCTGGCTGGCAAGCCAAGTTGACGGCCTTAAACCATTTGGTTTTGCTGCGCATGTCCCCACGCATGGCACAACCTGCCGCTGGTACCTCGGTGGACCCGATTCAATTAGAGGTCTTTAATAACCTCTTCATGAACATCGCTGAACAAATGGGCTTGCAGTTGCAAAACACAGCGCACTCGGTGAACATCAAGGAGCGTCTCGATTTTTCATGCGCCATCTTTAATCAAGAAGGCGAGCTGATTGCCAACGCCCCCCATATGCCTGTGCACCTGGGCTCCATGGGCGAGAGTATCAAGACGGTGATTCGTGACAACGCAGGGCGTATGCAAGCAGGGGACGTGTATGTGTTGAACGACCCTTACCACGGTGGAACGCATTTGCCTGATGTGACCGTCATCACGCCGGTTTACTTGGGCGATGCGCCTGAACCCGACTTTTATGTGGGGTCTCGCGGACACCATGCAGACATTGGTGGCGTCTCACCAGGCTCCATGCCACCGTTTTCCACCACCATCGATGAAGAGGGTGTGCAAATCCAAAATTTCAAATTGGTGGAAAAGGGTGTGCTGCGTGAAGCGCCCATGTTGGCCTTGCTGCAAAGTGGGGCCCACCCCAGTCGCAACCCTGCGCAAAACATCGCAGACTTGAAAGCCCAAATCGCAGCCAATGAAAAAGGGGCGCAAGAGTTGCGCCGCATGGTGGCGCACTACGGATTGCCCACTGTGCAAGCCTATATGCAGCATGTACAGGACAACGCCGAAGAGTCTGTCAGACGGGCCATTACCCGCTTGGCAAAACGTTTTGGTGACGTGACCCGCCACAGTTTTGACTTTCCCCTAGATAACGGTGCGTGCATCAAGGTCAGCGTCAGCATTGATGCCCAAGCGCGAAGTGCGGTGGTGGACTTCACCGGCACTTCAGCACAACAAAGCAATAACTTCAATGCGCCCCGCGCCGTGTGCATGGCGGCTGTGTTGTATGTGTTTCGCACCTTGGTGGAAGACGACATTCCTTTGAATGCAGGGTGTTTAAAGCCTATTCAGGTCATCATCCCAGAGGGGTCCATGCTCAACCCTTTGCCGCCTGCCTCAGTGGTTGCTGGCAATGTTGAGACCTCCACTTGCATCACCAATGCCTTGTATGGTGCCTTGGGTGTGATGGCGGGCAGTCAACCCACCATGAACAATTTCACGTTTGGAAATGCCACTCACCAATACTACGAAACCATTTCAGGCGGAAGTGGCGCAGGACCTGTGTTCAACAGCAGTGGTGAGGTGGTGGGTGGTTTCAAGGGAACCGATGTGGTGCAAACCCATATGACGAATTCTCGTTTGACCGACCCGGAAGTGTTGGAGTTTCGCTTTCCCGTGCGTTTGCTCTCCTACCGTTTGCGCGAAGGCTCCGGCGGCCAAGGAAAGTTTGCAGGTGGCGCAGGCGGTATTCGTCGAATTGAATTTTTAGAGCCCATGACCGCAGGTATTTTGTCCAACGGCCGCACTTACCCCGCGTTTGGATTGGCAGGTGGGTTGGCTGGCTCACCTGGGGTGAACCGGGTCGTCAAGGCCAATGGTGAGGTGCTCATGCTTGGTCACATTGACCAAGTACAAATGCAAGTCGGGGATGTGTTTGAAATCCATACCCCTGGGGGCGGCGCCTACCTTGGTACTTGAAACCGATATGAAAGCACTGCAAGACCGCTGGTATTCAGCCAGTGGTGCTTCCGTGCCCAAGCGCATCGAAATGGTCAATGACAGCTGCAGCGCTGACACGGCCTACCGCTTAGCCTGTGCGGGGACTGCCCTGTTTTGGCAAGGTGACTTTCAGCAAGCGCGTCAATTGCTGCAAGCTTTGACGCGTCGCGTCAGTCGCACATCCACGGTCAAGTCAAGCAGTCTCGCTATGCCGCAAGCCTTTCATGCTTACCGCATGGCGCAGGCACAGCGTTCACGAATTTTGTCCATGTTGCTATTGCAAGTCGAGGGCGACTACCGCATTAATTTACGTCGTGCGCCTGATGTACGCGACGCTTTGCGCAGTGCTTGGGGCGAGGCAAGGGGCCAAGCGCGGGTGCTGTCTTTGCGTGAATTGCTAGGTGTTGTCAGCGCCTACGAGTGGCAGCGCAAAGGGATTGCTGTCAAGGCCTTGAGCGAGGGCGGTTTTTTCATTCATCCGCGCTATGGGGTGTTTGCGCCTGTGCGAAGTGAGTACCTTGATCTGATTGCCACGGCAACTCTGCCTTCGGTTGATCTGGCTTTTGACGTTGGAACGGGCACTGGTGTGATTGCGGCTTTGTTGCTGATGCGCGGCGTCAAAAACGTTATCGCTACCGACAGCAGCGAAGTCGCCTTGCAGTGTGCGAAAGACAATTTGCAGCGATTGGATTTGTCCTCAAGGGCGCAGTTCCAAATGACCGATGTGTTTCCCCAGGGCCAAGCGAATTTGATTGTGTGCAACCCGCCTTGGTTGCCGGGCAAAGCCACCTCACTGTTGGAGCAAGCCATTTATGACCCCGACAGTCGGATGTTGCGTACTTTTTTATCGGGTGTCGCGGCGCACTTGTCCCTAGGCGGCGAGGCTTGGCTGGTCGTGTCAGATTTGGCTGAGCATCTGCAGCTGCGCTCTCGCGAGCAGTTGCTGCAATGGATAGAAGCGGGGGGCTTGCAGGTTCTAGGGCGAGAAGACATTCGACCCAGCCACGCCAAGGTTCAAGACCGTACAGACGCATTGCATGCAGCTCGAACCCAAGAGGTGACGTCCCTGTGGCGCTTAGGAGTGCGGGCCGCATAATCTGACCATGCGAAAAAATTTCCCACTGCAGATAGATGGCCGCCACCCTGATCGGGTGCTTGATGCGGTGAAACACGAGGTACGCAAATACATCAAGCGTGAACGCAGGCGAGATTTACCTGAAGGTATCGATTTTTGGGACTTTGACTGCAAGTGCGGCTTGCAAGCGGCGGATGCCGAAGTGGTTCATCTGTCTGCCCTGATTGCTGCGATTGACGCATTGGCCAAAGCACAGGCCACGTCTGTTTACGTTGAAATTTTGGCCAAGCACGGCAAGCGTACCCCCAAGCCAGACCTCATCCCTTTGGTGGATGAGCACCCTGAAGACGATTTACCCGAGTAGGTACTGTCTATGCGTGGCTTGTTACAGGGTTTGAGAATCGTTGTCACCCAAGCAGAAGATTTCATGGGCCCGGCTTTATGCCAAGTGCTTTCCTCGCATGGTGCGACTGTGTTGGCCGACAGCAGAGAACTGCACCACCCTGATGCGCCACGCGAACTGGTGCAAAGCCATGGGCATATCGATGTCTTGGTCGCCAATTTGGCCATGACTGCGCCCTCCACACTGGCAACCGAGGTGCAAGACGCAGAGTGGTCCAAGGTGTTTGATGTGATGGTTCACCCCTTGCCTAGGTTGTTGCGCGAGGTGGTGCCACAAATGCAATCGCGTGGGCGCGGAAAGTTCTTGGTCATGGGCAGTGCCAGTGCATTGCGCGGTATGAAACGAGCCTCAAGTTACAGCGCAGCGCGTGGTGCGCAACTGGCGTGGGTGCAGGCGGTGGGCGTGGAGTTGGCTGCTTTGAACATCCAAGTCAATGCGATTGCCCAAAATTTTGTTGAGAACCCCACCTACTTTCCACCAGAAGTTCAGGCCAACTCTAGGTTTGTGGAGCGACTTCAACGTGAAGTCCCTTTAGGGCGATTGGTGAGGGCAGAAGAAGACGCAGAATTTGCGGCCTACCTGTGTTCAGACAAAGCGAATTGCTTTGTGGGTCAGGTATTCCCCGTGTGTGGTGGTTGGGTTCAGCGCTGAGTTAGTCTGCCAAAGCCAACAAACTGTTCACCAAAGCCGTGTGAAAGCGCTGAGGGTTTTGCATTTGCGGCGCATGACCCAAGTCAGGAAACAGTATCAATTGAGCGCCGGGTATGGCCTTGGCTGTGCGTCTTGCCAACTCGGGGTACAGACCCATTTGAGCTTTGATCTCGGGAGACACCAAGTCCTTGCCAATGGCGGTGTTGTCTTTTTCACCCATCATCAGCAATGTCGGTACTTTGAGCAAAGGAAACTCGTAAACCACGGGTTGGTTGAAGATCATGTCGTAGATCAAAGCCGAATGCCACGCCACAGTTTGCTTGTCAGGCCCACGAAACATGCCCGCAATCATTTGCACCCAAGGTTCGTACTCGGGTTTCCATTCATTCACATAATAGGTAATACGCTCATAGTTGCGAATACGTTCATCAGTGACTTGAAGTTCCCGTTGGTACCACTGGTCAATGGTGAGGCTTGGCACGCCCATGGCCTTCCAGTCCTCTAGACCAATGGGGTTGACCATGACCAGTTGTTTGACCGACTGCGGAAACATCAAGGCATAGCGTGTGGCCAACATGCCGCCTGTGGAATGGCCGATCACAGTGGCTTGCGATATTCCCAATGAACTCAACAAGGCATGGGTGTTGTGCGCGAGCTGCTGAAAACTGTATTGGTAAGCCGCAGGCTTGCTGGATTTGCAAAACCCGATTTGATCCGGCACGATGACGCGAAAACCATATTTCTGCAATACCTCGTAGGTTGATTGCCAAGTGGCTGCGCAAAAATTT
>JAIXYA010000140.1 GCA_027490485.1 Comamonadaceae bacterium | reverse complement strand
TTGGCGAACATCATTCGCTTTTATGGCCATGCGATGCAAGGCTTTATGGGCAATTATTTAGAAAAAAATGTGCAAACATTTATTGATTTGCAAATGCAAATGGCAGATCAAAGCAAACATCTCTCACCCGAGCTATGGGCCCAAGTCATGACCACACAATCACCGTTGCTCAGCGGGTTGATGGGTAATTACACCGAACAATCACAGCAAATGCTGAGCCAAATGCAAAAACAGATGCTCACCGCCATGGGGCTTAAGCGCTGATGGCTGCGCCTACCGTTGGTTTTGTCAGCTTGGGCTGTCCCAAAGCATTAACAGACTCGGAACTGATCCTTACCCAGCTAAGCGCCGAGGGATACCAAACCTCCAAAACCTTTGCTGGCGCAGACTTGGTCATCGTCAATACCTGCGGATTCATTGACGACGCAGTACAAGAAAGCCTCAACACCATTGGTGAAGCATTGGCCGAGCATGGCAAAGTCATCGTCACAGGATGTTTGGGAGCTAAATCGCAGTCCGATGGGCAAAACGTCGTCAAAGCAATGCACCCCAGTGTGCTTGCGGTCACTGGCCCCCATGCCACGCAAGAGGTGATGGACGCGGTTCATACCCATTTACCCAAGCCGCATGATCCCTTTATCGACCTTGTCCCTGCAGCAGGTATCAAACTCACACCCAAGCATTACGCTTATTTGAAAATCAGTGAAGGTTGCAACCATCGCTGTACTTTTTGCATCATCCCTTCCATGCGAGGCGATTTGGTTTCGCGTCCAGTGGGCGATGTTTTACGCGAAGCCCAGGCTTTGTTTGAAAGCGGCGTCAAAGAGTTGTTGGTGATTAGCCAAGACACATCCGCATACGGTGTAGACGTGCGTTATCAGATGGGCTTTCACGATGGGCGTCCTGTCAAAACCCGAACGCTTGAATTGGTTCAAGCTTTGGCTGAACTGGCAGAGCCTTTTTCTGCGTGGGTTCGCTTGCACTATGTTTATCCCTACCCCACAGTTGATCACTTGATCCCATTGATGGCGAGTGGACGTGTGTTGCCCTATTTGGACGTGCCGTTTCAACACAGTCACCCTGATGTACTCAAGCGTATGCAACGTCCTGCAAGTGGTGAAAAAAACTTGGAGCGCTTGCAACTTTGGCGTGAACTGTGTCCACAGTTGGTAGTACGCAGTACTTTCATTGCCGGCTTTCCTGGTGAAACAGAGGCAGAGTTTGAGAATTTGCTGCAGTTTTTAGAGGAGGCGCAAATTGACCGCGCAGGCTGTTTCGCCTACAGCGCAGTGGAAGGCGCGACCGCTAATGCCATACCCGGCATGTTGCCGCTAGAAGTTCGCCAAGAGCGTCGCGCCAGATTCATGCAGGTTGCAGAAAAGATATCGGCCCAAAAACTGCAAAATCGAATTGGCTCCACCATGCAAGTTTTGGTTGACTCAGCTAAGGCCTTGGGCAAGCAAGGTGGTGTGGGGAGAACCTATTCCGATGCGCCAGAAATAGATGGTGTGGTGCATTTGCTTCCTCCTGAAAAGTTGAGCAAAAGCTACCGAACTGGAGACTTCATTAAGGTGCGAATTATGCAAACGCAAGGGCATGATTTGATTGGTTTGCCGATCTGATCTCAATCAAGAAGTGGTCATAAAAAAAGCCACTTCAGTGGCTATGATGTTCGTTAACATTGGTGCCCAGGAAGGGACTCGAACCCCCACGATGTTACTCGCTAGTACCTGAAACTAGTGCGTCTACCAATTCCGCCACCTGGGCATTCAGGAAAGCAGAGGATTCTATCAAACAAAAAACAACTCCAAGCGCAGGACTCCTTGAAACCTTTGAGGGAACTGTAGAGGGACACCGTGACGGTCATGGCTTCGTGCAACGTGACGATGGACAAATCGATGTGTATTTGCCGCCTAACGAAATGCGTGCCGTCATACACCGTGATCGTGTTGTCGCCAGAGTCACCCGCTTGGACCGCAAAGGGCGACCAGAAGCGCGCATTGTGGAGATCATCGACCGACCCCAGCAGCCCATCATTGGTCGTCTGTTGCAAGAAAGTGGTGTTTGGTTAGTCGCACCCGAAGACCGGCGTTATGGACAAGACATTCTTGTGCCCAAGGGCGCCACAGGAAACGCTCAGGTGGGTCAAGTGGTGGTGGTGGAGTTGACCGAGGCGCCGAGTTTGTTTGGCCAACCTGTAGGCCGCGTCAAAGAAGTACTTGGGGAGATGGATGACCCCGGCATGGAGATTGAAATTGCGGTTCGCAAGTACAGTGTGCCGCATGAATTTTCTTCGGCTTGTTTGGCGCAAGCAGCTGAATTGCCTGTCAAGGTCATGGCCAAGGACTTGGTTGATCGGGTTGATCTGCGCGATATTCCCTTGGTTACCATCGACGGAGAAGACGCCAGAGACTTTGACGATGCTGTTTATTGCGAACCCGCCACTTTTGGCAAACAAAAAGGCTGGCGTTTATTGGTGGCTATTGCAGACGTCAGCTATTACGTTGATACCGGTAGCCCTATTGATATAGACGCCTACGAACGCGCTACGAGTGTGTATTTTCCTCGCCGCGTTATTCCTATGCTGCCTGAAAAATTGTCTAATGGCTTGTGCTCTCTGAACCCATTGGTTGATCGGCTTTGCATGGTCTGCGACATGCTGATTGACGAGGACGGACAGGTTTTTGCTTATCAGTTTTACCAAGCTGTGATGCACAGTCATGCGCGGTTCACCTATACCGATGTAGCCGCCATTCTCTCCAACACCAGAGGCCCTCAAGCTGCCAAGTACAAAGACAGGGTTCAAGACCTCATACATCTTCACGATGTGTACCGTAGCTTGCTCAAAGGCCGAGAGAAGCGCGGAGCTGTAGATTTTGAAACCACTGAAACACAGATTATTTGTGACGACAGCGGTCGTATTGAAAAGATTGTTCCCAGAGTTCGTACCCAAGCGCATCGCTTGATCGAAGAGGCCATGTTGGCTGCCAATGTGTGCAGTGCTGACTTTATTTTGCAAGCGAAACACCCTGCTGTGTTTCGGGTGCATGAGGGCCCCACACCTGAAAAACGGGAGACCCTTCGTAACTACCTCAAGGCCATGGGTGTGCCTGCCAGTTTGAGCGATAACCCCAGTCCTGGTCAGTTTCAAGCCATTGCCCAAGCCAGTAAAGATCGACCAGACGCGCAGCAAATTCATTCGATGTTGCTGCGCTCTATGCAGCAGGCTATTTACACCCCTCTCAACAGTGGCCACTTTGGTTTGGCCTATCCGGCTTACACCCATTTCACCAGCCCTATTCGTCGCTATCCCGATTTGTTGGTTCACCGTGTCATCAAATCCATCTTGGCAGGGCGGCGCTATCAATTGCCTGGCTTGCCTTTGCCTGGAGAGGCGCATATCAAGTTGGCTAGACGTTTGGCGGCGCAGGCGCGTCTCAAAGAGAAGTCATCTGCGCCAACTCAAAAACCTTCTGCTGAGCAACAGGCTTGGGAAGCAGCTGGTTTGCATTGCAGCGCCAATGAGCGACGTGCGGACGAGGCCAGCAGGGACGTTGAAGCTTGGCTCAAATGTCAGTACATGCGCGAACACTTAGGCGAAGATTTCAGTGGAACGGTCTCTGGCGTTACAGCATTTGGCGTATTTGTGACCTTGGATGCTATGTACGTTGAGGGCTTGGTCCATATCACTGAGTTAGGTGGCGATTACTTCAAATTTGATGAAACCCGTCAAGAGTTGCGCGGAGAGCGAACAGGTATTCGCTACAACGTTGGCGCACGTGTCAGGGTACAAGTCAGTCGCGTAGACCTCGATGGCCGAAAGATTGACTTTCGATGGGTGCAAGAAGATGGTTCCCCCGCTTTGGATAAGCCTCTGCGTGGAAAAAAATCGCCATCAGGCGACGGCAATGCCCCTTCCAATGCCAAAGGCGCCAAGAACAAAGACAGAAGCGCCAGAGGCAATTTCCATGCGGGCCCAAAATCTGTTTCGCAAGGCCCTAAGACGTCAGCAAAAAAAACCACTGCTAAAGTGGCCAAGAAATCTAAAAATCGCCAATGACCTTTTCTTCAGGAGAGTTACCCATGTCCCATTCCAAAGTTGCAATTGTCACAGGCGCTGGCACAGGCGTTGGTAAAGCTGCTGCGCTGGCTTTACTTGCTGATGGGTGGCGTGTTGCTTTGATCGGTCGCCGATTGCAGCCTTTGGAAGATGTGGCTGCCGCTTCCCATTCGGCAGAATCTTGCTTGACTTTGTCAGCAGATGTGGCCGACCCAGATGCTGTGAAAAAAGCTTTTGCCACAGTGATGAGCAAGTGGGGACGTGTCGATTTGCTGTTTAACAATGCTGGCGTCAGTGCGCCTGGTGTGCCGCTTGAGGAATTGACCATCGAGCAATGGCGAAATGTGGTGGATATCAATCTCAATGGCATGTTTTACTGCTTGCAGCAAGCATTTATAGCCATGAAAGCGCAGTCCCCTCAAGGTGGCAGGATCATCAACAACGGCTCTATTTCTGCGTATGCACCTCGACCCAATTCGATTGCCTACACTGCAACCAAGCATGCAGTCACTGGCTTGACGAAAACGGCAGCGCTGGATGGGCGTAAATACGCAATTGCTGTGGGGCAAATTGATATTGGCAATGCAGCCACTGAAATGGCCGCCAAAATGGCTCTGGGTGTTCCTCAGGCCAATGGAGAGATCGCCAAAGAACCCTTGATGGATGTCAAGCATGTGGGTGAGTCGGTGCTCTATATGGCCAATATGCCACTTTCATCCAATGTACTGTTCCATACTGTGATGGCAACCAATATGCCGTTTGTTGGCAGGGGTTGATCAAATCAAAGACCGTACTTAGGCCTATGCTAAAATTTGCGATGCTCAAGATTTGCAAGAGCCTTCTTGCAATCAGCAAATCCTAAACCAGTTCCCACAAGGTGTTGTCCATTTCTGTCTGATTTGGTGCAATAAAGAACTGGCTCAGACCTAACCTTTGGAGTCTTTACATGTCTACATCCATGCGCGAAATGCTGGAAGCTGGTGTCCATTTCGGACATCAAACCCGCTTTTGGAATCCCAAAATGGCGCCGTTCATTTTTGGTCACCGCAACAAAATCCACATCATCAACTTGGAAAAATCGTTGCCGATGTTCCAAGACGCGATGAAGTTCGCCAAGCAATTGGCCGCTAACCGCGGCAATATTTTGATGGTGGGAACCAAGCGACAAGCCCGAGAAATCATCTCCTCCGAAGCCAAGCGTGCAGGGGTGCCTTTCGTCGATCAGCGTTGGTTGGGCGGCATGCTCACCAATTTCAAGACCGTGAAAACATCCATCAAGCGTTTAAAAGATATGAAAGCCCAACAAGAAGTGGGGCTTGATGCCATGTCTAAAAAAGAACAACTGGTTTTCATGCGCGAACTCGAGAAGCTTGAAAAAGACATTGGCGGTATTCAAGATATGGCCACCTTGCCTGATGCGATTTTTGTGATCTATGTCGGTTTTCACAAAATCGCTATCGCAGAAGCTAAAAAACTGGGTATTCCTTTGATTGGCGTGGTTGACTCTAACCATTCGCCAGAAGGAATTGACTACATCATTCCTGGCAATGACGACTCCTCCAAGGCCGTCACACTTTACGCTCGTGGTATTGCTGATGCTATTTTAGAAGGCCGCGCCAATGCTGTTAACGAAGTGGTCAAGGCCATTGCCGAAGGCTCTGACGAATTTGTGGAAGTGGAAAATTCCGCACAAGCTTAATTCTCTTTATGAGTCATTTAAAGGGGGCTCAAGAGGCCCCTTTTTCACAACACATTTCCATTATTGAATAAACAGGAGTATTTATGGCAGCAATCACAGCAAGCATGGTCGCCGAACTGCGAGCCAAAACCGACGCGCCCATGATGGAGTGCAAAAAAGCCTTGACCGAAGCTGATGGCGATATGGTCAAAGCTGAAGAATTACTTCGTGTCAAGTTAGGCAGCAAAGCCAGCAAGGCTTCTTCCCGTGTGACGGCTGAAGGTGTTGTCTGCAGTTTCATTGAAGGCCATTCTGGCGCATTGATCGAGGTCAATTGTGAAACCGATTTCGTGACCAAGAACGACAGCTTTCTGGCTCTGTCCCAAGCTGTGGCTCAGGGCGTCAGTCGCGCCGATCCGGCCGACGTGGCGGCTGTCGGCGGCCTGCCTTTTTCGCTTTACGGTTTTGGGCCCACCATTGAAGACGTTCGCAAGGGCCTGACCGGCAAGATCGGAGAAAACATGTCGGTGCGCCGCTTCAAGCGTCTTGCCTCCGGCAGCAAATTGGCCGCCTATTTGCACGGCACACGCATCGGCGTGGTGGTGGAGTATGACGGCGACGAGGCAGCGGCCAAGGATGTGGCCATGCATGTGGCTGCCATGAAGCCGGTTTCCCTGACCAGCGCCGACGTGCCGGCTGAGTTGA
>JAIXYA010000101.1 GCA_027490485.1 Comamonadaceae bacterium | reverse complement strand
CCCCTGAATGACCATGGCCGATGGCAGGCACAACAGCTTGCAAAAGCCTTGGCCGATGAAGACATCCATGCCATCTACGCCAGTGATTTAAGCCGCGCTTTTGACACGGCACAGGCAGTGGCCTCAACAAAACAGATAGCGATTCAAGCCCGTCCCCAACTTCGTGAGCGTCACTTTGGTGATTTTCAAGGCCATACATGGGCAGACATTCAAAACCAATGGCCCCAAGAGGCAGAGCAGTGGCGGGTTCGTCACCCTGAATGGACGCCACAAGGGGGCGGCGAAAGCCTGGTCATGTTGCACGCACGGATTGCCGCCTTGGTTCATGACATGGCATCGCCGCATACTGGCCAGCAAATACTGTGGGTAACGCATGGTGGCGTGTTGGACATTCTTTACCGCATGGCAAACGGTCAAGATTTACAAGCAGCACGTACTTGGGGTTTGCGCAATACCGCCATCAATCGCTTGCTATGGACGCCTGAGGGCCTGCAAATTGTGGGCTGGGCCGACGAGGCGCACCTGGATGCGCCCAAGGATGAATCTAGCGCCTGAGCATCACTCGCCAAACAAACCGCTTTCGCGCTGGGGTGCTGCCACACCCAAATGCCTGTAGGCCGCCAAAGTGGCGATGCGCCCACGCGGCGTGCGCTGCAAAAAACCCTGCTGAATCAAAAACGGTTCGATCACATCTTCGATGGTGTCGCGCTCTTCACCAATGCTGGCAGCGATGTTGTCCAAGCCCACGGGGCCGCCATCAAAACGGTGGATCACCGCTTCCAACAACTTGCGGTCCATCAAATCAAAACCTTGCGGGTCGACATCGAGTATGGCCAAGGCGGCCTGCGCCACAGCTTGGGTGATGCGCCCATCGGCCTTGACCTCGGCATAGTCGCGCACCCGCCGCAACAAGCGGTTGGCGATGCGTGGCGTGCCGCGAGAGCGGCGAGCGATCTCAAAGCCACCTTGTTCGTCGAGCTGCGCTTTGAGCAAGCCGCCGCTGCGCATGACGATGCGCTGCAACTCCTCAGCGCTGTAAAACTCCAAACGCGCCACGATGCCAAAGCGGTCGCGCAGCGGGTTGGTCAACATGCCGGCACGGGTGGTAGCGCCCACCAAGGTGAAGGGCTGCAAATCGAGCTTGATGCTGCGCGCCGCAGGGCCTTCGCCAATCATGATGTCGATTTGGTAGTCCTCGAGTGCGGGGTACAAAATTTCTTCCACCACCGGTGACAAGCGGTGGATTTCATCGATGAACAGCACATCGTTTTTTTCCAAATTGGTCAAGAGCGCAGCCAAGTCTTTAGGCTTTTCCAACACCGGCCCGCTGGTTTGGCGCAGATTCACACCCAGCTCTTGGGCAATGATGTGGCTGAGCGTGGTTTTGCCCAAGCCCGGTGGGCCAAACAGCAGCACATGGTCCAACGCTTCATCGCGGTTGCGGGCTGCACCAATGAAGATCTCCAATTGCTCACGCACCTTGGCTTGGCCCACATACTCTTGCAGCAGTTTGGGGCGCAAGGCGCGCTCTATCGCCTCTTCACGTGGACTCACCGGTGCGGCTGAGACCACGCGAGGTGCCGGGTTGAAGTCTTCGCCAAAGTTGTCGGTTTGAATGCTCATGGCTGTGCTTATCTGGCCAAGGCTTTGAGCGCGAACTTGATGCCCTCGCTCACACCCAGACCCGCGGGCAAGGATTTCAGGCTCAAGGCCGCTTCTTTGTCGCTGTAGCCCAAGGCCACCAGCGCTTGCAAGATGTCGTTTTGGGTGCTGTCGCCCACAGGTGCAGAAGCGGGTCCCAAGTCAGCGCCCATCTTGCCCTTGAGCTCAAGCAGCAAGCGTTCAGCGGTTTTTTTGCCAATGCCGGGGATCTTCACCAAGCGCCCGGCTTCTTGCAAGGTGATGGCCTGCGCCAACTCAGACACGCTCATGCCACTGAGCACCCCCAAAGCCATGCGCGGACCCACGCCCGATATTTTGATGAGCTGGCGAAACGCGGCGCGTTCTTCAGGCGACCCAAAGCCATACAAAATTTGCGCATCTTCACGCACCACGAAATGCGTCAGCAGAGACACTTTTTCGCCGATCGCAGGGAGGTTGTAGAAGGTGCTCATGGGCACATCCACCTCGTAGCCCACGCCTTGGCAATCCACCAACACTTGGGGAGGATTTTTTTCGCTCAGGGTGCCGCTCAGCTTGCCGATCATCGAATGCCTATCATTGGGGAAATTTCAACGGATTATCAACTTGATTCTGCGCCACACATTCAGCCCCTCCAACAACACCCGACTTGGCCATGTATGTGGCGCCATGGATGAGCATTTACGCACCATTGAAGTCGGCCTGACTGTCAAGATTTCCCATAGCCATGAGAAATGCAGAATCGAGGGCCACAAGGCCAAAGCCACACGCGCTTTAGAGGTGTTGCAAGCCTTGTACGAGCGAGCAGCCAAGCCGATACCCAAGGAACAGGTGCAACTGATGCTCGCAGGCGATGAGCACATGGGCACCCACAAAGACGGGGCGTTGGGCCTAACAACCCGTCGCAACGATGTCCAAGCTCGCACCCCCACCCAGGCGCTTTATTTGGACAACATCGCGCAACACGACATCACTTTTGGCATCGGCCCTGCCGGTACCGGCAAAACCTATTTAGCAGTTGCCAGCGCGGTGGACGCCTTGGAACGCAGCGCGGTGCAACGCATCATCCTGACCCGCCCAGCTGTCGAAGCTGGCGAAAAACTGGGTTTTTTACCCGGTGACTTGGGTCAAAAGGTTG
>JAIXYA010000276.1 GCA_027490485.1 Comamonadaceae bacterium | reverse complement strand
CGCCATCAAAATCACCGCAGGCGGTTGCGCGGCCAAATCGATGTCCGCCACACCCTCACCCATGGTGGCGGCCAATTCTTTTTGCACGATGCTCACCAGCACTTGGCCGGGGGTGAGCGAGCTCAACACCTCTTGCCCCAAGGCCTTGTCTTTCACCCGGGCGATGAAGTCACGCACCACCGGCAAAGCCACATCGGCCTCGAGCAAAGCCATGCGCACCTCGCGCAGCATGTCGCTGACATTGGCCTCGGTGATACGGGCTTGGCCGCTGATCTGTTTGACCAGCTTGGAGAGTTTGTCGCTGAGGGCGGTTGCCATGGTTGATGCCTGAAAGAAATCGGGGGGATGCGCCTTGAAGGGCTGCAAGACGCTAAACTGTCCGCATGATTGTATTCAACGCATCAACCTTCAGCATAGTATGGGGTTTGGTAGCCGCTTTGGCTTATGCGCTGGGCGCACTCTTAGGCGGCAGGCTTTCTCCCCAACAAAGCCGCAATTACCTCTGGGTGATTTCGCTCTTCCATGGCCTGAGCGTTTTGGCCAGCCTCATCCCCGAACCCAACACCACACCTCGCTTTGGTTTCGCCCCCGCTTTGTCCGCCACTGCTTGGCTGGTGCTGATGGTCTACACACTAGAACACCATTGGTTTCCTCAAATGAAAACCCGTTGGGTCCTTTCAGGTGCAGGTTTGGTGGCGGTGTTGTTGCCCTTGTTTTTCCCGGGACACGATTTACATGCTGCGGCCTCGTTGTGGCTGCCTCTGCACTGGGCGCTGGGCATGGCCTCCTATGCTTTATTTGCTGCTGCCGTGGTGCATGCAGGCTTGATGAACCGAGCAGAGCGTCAAATTCGCTTGGCTGAAGCTGATCCCTCTGGCCTGCCTTTGATGACCCTAGAGCGGCTCACATTTCGCTTTGTCCATATTGGGTTTTTCCTGCTCACAGCCACTCTATTAGCTGGTCTTGTGTTTGGTGAGCGTTTGTATGGCCCTGACAGCGCTTTGCGCTGGGACCACAAAACCGTTTTATCGATCATGGCTTGGCTTACCTATTCGCTGCTGATTTGGGGACGTCAAGCCCGGGGGTGGCGCGGCCCCTTAGCAATTCGCTTGCTCTATTTGGGTTCGGCCATGTTGCTGCTGGCCTATGTTGGGTCGCGCTTTGTACTGGAAGTGCTGTTGCACAAAGTCCTATGAAATATCTCTTATTGCTTGCCCTCATTGGCTTGGTGATTTGGTGGCTGAAAATGCAGCGCCGTGACAGAAACAACACACAAGATGATGCGAGCCAAACGAACAAGGCTCAGCACATGGTTCGGTGTGGGCACTGCGATCTGCATCTGCCCCAGTCCGATGCCCTAGAGGGCTCACTGGGTTTTTATTGCAGCACAGCGCACCGAGACGCCAAGGAAAGCTAGCCAATATGTCCGCTTGTTGGTCCAAGGGTTGGTACAGGTTCGCCAAACACGTTCCCTCGCCCAACTTCGAAGCCAGGCCTTCAGGCGTTTCAACCGATTTAGTGGTGCTGCACTCCATCAGCTTGCCCCCAGGACAGTTCGGTGGCGACGCCATCGAACAGTTTTTCACCAATACCCTTGACCACGACAGTCACCCTTATTTCGAGCAACTGCGTGGGGTCAAAGTTTCTGCGCATTTTTTGATTCGCCGTGGTGGCGAATTAATTCAGTTCGTCAGTTGTGACCAGCGCGCTTGGCATGCCGGTGTGTCAACCCACGCAGGACGCAGCAATTGCAATGACTTTTCTATTGGCATTGAACTCGAAGGCTTAGAGGGCGAATCTTTCAGCGCATACCAATACGAAAGTTTAATTTCTCTTTTGCCCATGCTTTTGTCTCAATACCCAATTTCTTTCATTGCAGGGCATGAACATATCGCGCCAGAACGGAAAAAAGACCCAGGCGCGGGTTTTATATGGCGGTATTTGCAACAAGGTGTTGGTCTGAAAGCTACGTACTTTCCCGCAGAGCTTGGCTTAATGCCATGAATTCGGATTTTTTTCGCAAACACTACACGTAGTGTGTTGAAAAGAGTTTCGACCCCATATATAGTGTGGGGTAGTCACATTTTCTTTTTTGCTTGTTCTCAGAAACAAGCCGCATTTCATACGTTAACCAAAGCATTCAGAACAACAGGAATTAAATCAAGATGCAAATTGCTTCCTCCTCTGCAGTCAGCACCAACTATGTCAACCCCGCTGACTTGACTGACGTCAACAAGTCCTCTGCACTTCAGACCAACCTAAGCAACTACCAAATCATTCGACGCAATGGCGCAGTGGTTCCTTTTGAGCCAGCCAAAATTGCTGTGGCCATGATGAAGGCTTTCTTGGCCGTCCACGGCACGCAAGGCGCTGCCTCCGCCAGTGTGCGTGAAACCGTTGACCAACTGACCCAAGCCGTTGTGCGCGCCCTCATGCGCTCACGCCCAGGCGGTGGCACCTTCCACATTGAAGACGTACAAGACCAAGTCGAGCTCGGCCTCATGCGCGGCAGTCACCACGAAGTGGCGCGTGCCTATGTTTTGTACCGTGAAAGAAGGACCCAAGAGCGTGCCGCTCACAAAGAACCAGCCAACCCCTCCGAACCCGTATTGCACGTGATCGACGGTGGCAAACGCATGGTGCTCGACATGGCGCGCATGCGTGGATTGGTAGAAGCTGCTTGCGCAGGTTTGAATGCAGACATCCAAGCAGAGCCCATCCTCAATGAAACCATGCGAAACCTCTACGACGGCATTCCCATGGAAGAGGTTCACAAAGCGTCAGTGCTTGCAGCTCGCACATTGATCGAAAAAGAACCCGATTACACCTACGCCACAGCCCGCTTGTTGATGTACTCCATTGCCAAAGAAGTCTGGGGCAAGGAAGTTACCCAAGCCGAAATGGCCCAAAACTATGTAGACAACTTCGCCAGCTGCATCAAAAAAGGGGTCGACAACGAACTCCTAGATGCACGTCTGCTGCAATTTGACTTGGCTCGCTTGGCCAAAGCGCTCAAAGCCGATCGCGATCTTCAGTTCGATTACCTCGGCTTGCAAACCTTGTATGACCGCTATTTCTTGCATGTACGCAAGCAGCGCATCGAATTGCCTCAGTCGTTTTTCATGCGCGTAGCCATGGGCCTGTCGCTGGGCGAGGTCAACCGCGAAGAACGTGCGATCGAATTTTATGAAGTGCTGTCTTCATTTGACTTCATGTCCAGCACACCCACTCTTTTCAACAGCGGTACTTTGCGCCCACAGCTGTCTAGCTGCTACTTGACCACCGTGCCTGATGATTTAGACGGCATTTACGAGTCCATCAAAGAAAACGCATTGCTCTCCAAATTTGCTGGCGGTTTGGGCAACGACTGGTCTCGTGTGCGTGCCTTGGGTTCGCACATCAAAGGCACCAACGGCGAGTCGCAAGGCGTTGTGCCCTTCCTTAAGGTTGTCAATGACACCGCGGTGGCAGTCAACCAAGGCGGCAAGCGCAAAGGCGCTGTTTG
>JAIXYA010000007.1 GCA_027490485.1 Comamonadaceae bacterium | reverse complement strand
TCTGCAGCGTTCGGGCGTAGCCGCTGAGCGCATTCACAGTGAGCATTTTGGCGACTTCAGCCCACCAGTCCAAGCTGAGACAAAACAACGCCTAACCGATGTCAGCGAAATAGACTTGCACATCATTTGCAATGGCAAACAACATAGCGTGCCCATGTCTGCAGAAGACAACCCCTTGGCTGCAGGTCTGCAAGCCGGTTTGGATTTGCCCTATTCCTGTCGCAATGGCGTGTGTTGCACCTGTCGTGCCAAAGTCATGGAGGGGCAGGTCAGCATGCACAAAAATTTCACCCTGACCAGTGAAGAAATAGCCCAAGGCTTTGTGCTGTCTTGCCAAGCCAAAGCGCTGACGCCCAAGTTGGTGCTCAGCTTCGATGAACGCTAAGCCTTAAACACCCAAGCGCAGGTTGTGGCAGATTTGTTTGACCGCTGTGCTTTGGTTCATGGTGTAGAAATGCAAACCAGGAACACCAGCGGTTATTAACTGATCGCACAAATCTGTTGTTACCTCTAAGCCAAATGCTTTGATCGAGGCACTGTCGTCGCCGTAAGACTGCAAACGCAAGCGAATCCAACGTGGAATTTCAGCGCCACACGCATCTGAAAAACGCATCAATTGTGTTGAACTGATGATGGGCATGATGCCTGCTACCACTGGGATGTCGGCACCCTGTTGGTAGGCTTCATCGACAAAGCGAAAATAGGCATCGCTGTTGTAGAAGTACTGGGTAATCGCTGAGCTTGCCCCTGCTTTAACTTTGGTCACATAAGCCTGCACATCTGCCTCGGGCGACTTCGCTTGGGGATGGACTTCGGGGTAGCAACCCACCTCGATATGAAAGTGGTCGCCTGTTTCTGCGCGGATAAATGCCACCAATTCACTGGCATAACGAAACTCGCCAAAGGTGCCGTGGCCACTGGGCAAGTCGCCACGCAAAGCCACCATGCGACGAATACCCGCCGCTTTGAACTGTGCCAACTGTGCCCTAACGCTATCGCGCGTGGCACCAATGCAAGAAAAGTGGGGCGCTGCGTCATGGCCTTCTGCCAAGATGGCTTGGACTTGTTGCAAAGTGCCGTCTTGCGTAGACCCACCAGCACCATAGGTGACACTGAAGAAATCCGGTTTCAATGCGTACAAATCATGTCTGACTTTTTGCAGTTTGTCAGCGCCTTCAGTGGTTTTAGGTGGGAAAAATTCAAAACTGATGGGCGTTTGGATGGTGTTGCTCATACGGACCTCCTGAGATGAATGAAAAATTCGTGGTTGCCATCGCCGCCAGTGATGACACTGGGCAACCAATGGGCCACCTGCAAACCCAAAGTTTGAGCTGCACTGCGCATGCGTTGTTCAACTTGCAGATACTTAGCGGGGTCTTGAACCAGCCCGCCTTTGCCAATGTCTGTGGCTTGCAATTCGAACTGCGGCTTGACCAATAACAACATTTGCCCTTGTTCTGACAGCAAGCTTGTCAATGCAGGCAGCACCAGCGTCAATGAGATGAAACTCAGATCAGCCACGATCAAAGCAAAGCCCTGCGGCTGACCGCAGTGCGCCAAACTGAGTTCTCTTGCATTGCGATGCTCTATGCAAACTACACGGGGATCTGAACGTATGCGGTCATGAAGTTGACCGTGGCCAACATCCACACCGGTCACCTGTGCGGCACCTTGATGCAATAAACAATCGGTGAAGCCACCCGTTGATTGACCCACGTCGAGACAAGTCCAACCTTTGACTTGCAAGCCTGTGGCACGCAAAGCGCCTTCAAGCTTCAAACCCCCACGCGAGACATAGCGGGTCTCTGCATCGTCTTGCAGCAGCAACTCTGCTTCGTAAGGCAACACAGCCCCGTTCTTGTCAATGCGTTGCCAGGCTTGCTGACCAACTCGCCAATCCACCCCCGCAACGATCAATCGCTGCGCTTGGGAACGGGAGTTGGCCAAACCGCGCTCGACCAGCAACTGGTCTGCGCGCGGCATATCAATAGCGGTAGGTGTCGGCCTTGTAGGGGCCGGCTTTGCTCACGCCAATGTAAGCGGCTTGCTCGTCGGTGAGTTCGGTCAGCATCGCGCCGACTTTTTCGAGATGCAAACGTGCCACTTTCTCGTCCAAATGCTTAGGCAGCACGTAGACCTTGCCAGATTCGTATTCACCTTGCTTGGTGAACAACTCGATCTGGGCAATCGTTTGGTTCGCAAAGCTCGCGCTCATCACAAAACTGGGGTGGCCTGTCGCGCAACCCAAATTCACCAAACGGCCTTTGGCGAGCAAGGTGATTTTTTTGCCGTCAGGGAAGATGACGTGATCAACCTGGGGCTTGATCTCGTCCCACTTGAGTTTTTCCAGCGAGGCTACATCGATTTCGTTGTCGAAGTGACCGATGTTGCACACGATGGCTTCGTCTTTCATGGCGGCCATGTGCTCGTAGCGGATCACGTTTTTGTTGCCGGTGGCAGACACAAAGATGTCGCACTTGTCAGCAGCATATTCCATGGTCACGATTTTGTAGCCTTCCATCGCTGCTTGCAAAGCGTTGATCGGGTCGATCCCAGTCACCCACACTTGCGCGCTCAAAGCACGCAGGGCTTGGGCAGAACCTTTGCCCACGTCACCGTAACCGGCGACCACAGCCACTTTGCCGGCGATCATCACGTCGGTGG
>JAIXYA010000001.1 GCA_027490485.1 Comamonadaceae bacterium | reverse complement strand
GCAACTTTGTCTTTCAACGCAGCCATTTGGGCGTACTCGGTGTACTTTTGCATATTGGACTGTGAGTCATAGTTGATCAAAGCCACTTTTTTGCCCAGCAAGCCGCCTGCAGCGTTTTGCTCTTCGACGGCCAAGGTCAAGGCGTCGACCATGGGTTTGCCGTAAATGTCCAAGCCACCCGACAAATCGTGGATGCTGCCCACTTTGATGTCGTCAGCGGCCAAGGCCGAACTGCCATACATGCCAGCGGTGCCAGCTGCAATGCCACCAGCGGTGGTTTGAATAAACTTTCTGCGGTCCATGTTGTGTTCCTCTTTTGTGTTGAAAAAACTAACGCTCACCAGTTGAGGCCCTTCTTTCAAAAGGCCCTGACCTTTCTTACATTTTTTTCCAGTCGCCCAATTGCTCGAATGCATAAGCACCACGGTAAATAGTGCCTTCATCCCAATGTTTACCAATCAGCATCATGCCAACAGGCAAACCATCCACCAAACCGCATGGCACCGACATGGCTGGATGGCCAGTGACGTCAAACGGGCAAGTGTTGGACAGCATCTCAAACGCACGCTGAACCACTTCTTCCACGGGTGCACCTGGCTTGGGCAGGGGCGTGGCAGTCAATGGCAGGGTGGGCATGAGCAGCAAATCGTATTTTTCAAAAGCATCGTCATAGGCTTTACGCAATTGACGCGACAGGTTTTGAGCCTTGGCATAGTAATGGCCGCGGTAATGTTGAATGAAGTATTCGCCCAATACCATGGTGAGTTTGAGGGTTTCTGACAATTCGTCAGCACGAGCCTTCCAGCCTGCATGGAAGTCCACCATGCTGGTGACATACAGACCTTTCCAATTAAAACCGTGTCCGTTGTCTTTCATCATTTGCTGTGTTGCACCTTCGGCAGCGATGGGCAACCAAATAGCGGGACCCACCAAATGCATGGGAATCGAAACATCTTCGATGATTGCGCCAGCTTTGGCCAACGCAGCTGCTGCAGCTTTGACTTTGGCATCCGAAGCCGCCATGGAGTTGGGCCAACCAAAACCTTCCTTGACCACACCGATGCGCAAGCCTTTGATGCCTTGCTTCATGATTTCGGAGTAGTTTTTGGAATGCTGTTCGGCGTATTGGCGGGGATCTAAACCATCGGGCCCGGCAATGACTTCGAGCATGACAGCGTTGTCGGTGACGTTGCGTGTCATGGGGCCGGTGTGGTCGATGGTGAGCTCAATCGGCATGACGCCGGTGTAAGGCACCAAACCGTGCGTGGCTTTCATGCCATACACGCCACAGTAAGACGCAGGCATGCGAATGGAGCCACCTTGGTCGCCACCGATCGCCAAGTCGACTTCACCAGCGGCCAACAATGCCGCGCTGCCAGAAGAAGAGCCCCCTGCCGAGTAGCCATGTTTATGAGGGTTGTGCACAGGGCCAGTAGAACTGGTGTGCGAACCACCTGAAAAACAGTAGTACTCACAAACGGATTTACCGACAACGGTTGCACCGGCGTCCAACAAGCGTGTGACCACGGTGGCATCGATGTTGGGCATATAGCCCTCTAGGGTGGATGCGCCATTCATCATGCGGACGCCCGCCACGCAGACGTTGTCTTTCAACACCACGGTCTTGCCAGCCAATTTGCCAGATGCTGCACCCTTGATGGTGGACTTCACATACCAAGCGCCGTATTTATTGTCTTCAGGCGCGGGAAAGGTGCCCGGTGTGCGTGGGTACTTCACTTCAGGGACATAGTCGGGCAAGGCATCGACGATGTCATAGGCGTCAAAGTTGCCTTGCAACAAAGTGTTGTAAGTCTCAGCCTGCTCTTCGGAAAGGTGAATCCCCAAGCTATAGGCGACTTCTTGCAACTGATCGAGGGTAGGACGTTTGACAGCCATGCGTATCTCCTAAGGTGTTGTTGAATCGATGTCAGAGTGTTTCATCAAAAATTAATGGCGTCAATGAATTTATTTGCTTTGGAAAATAAAAACAGAGGGTTTTCACGGATCTGATCCATCACTTTCAAAGAAAAATTAGAACCTTGTAACGACTTGAAACTGGTGACCGTTGGCACGCGCCAAATAAATAGGGGCGTTTTTAAAATGGTTTCCGATGTAGCTGGCGCCTCTGGCGCTTTGGTACGCCAAATTACGCTTGGCGATCTGCGGCCAATGCTCTGGCCGATGCAGGTTGTTGTCGAACATGGCGGCCAAAAAATGCATGCCCTCATAAGCCGACTGGCCCAAGGCATTGAGCACCGGCGCCCTCAGACCATGCCGTGCGCTGAAACGTTCTTGCAAAGCCAAGTTGGCGTCTGTTTGCAAGTTGGCAAAGTAACTGGCTGCCACGTACAAGCCTTCGGTTTTGTCAGCGCCTATGCCCATGAGCACATTTTCTTCAATAGCGCACGACAAACGAACAGCGCGTCGGCTTAAACCTGCATGACCAAACTGGCGGTTGAAAGTGATGGCGTCTTGACCCACCAAAGACACCAACACCGCATCTGCTTGCAAGCTTTGCAAACGGTCCAGCACGGCTGAAAAATCTTGGGTACCTATTGGCAAATACATGGAGTCCAGAACAATGCCCCCGCTTTGCTCGACATAGTTGTGGGCCAAACGGTGCGAGACACGCG
>JAIXYA010000248.1 GCA_027490485.1 Comamonadaceae bacterium | reverse complement strand
GTAAAGGACTAATTACCCCAGTTGCTAAGGTTGTTTCAACGTACTGCTGCCATAACTGCATCAATTTCACGCGCTTTTCAAGCTGATCCTGCCGACGGTAAGCTGCTTCTGCTTTGTTCTTGATGGTATGTGCCAAAGCCAGTTCTAGCGTTTCATTTGCAAAGTTGGTGGTCTCTGATGCCCAGTCCCTGAATGTCGAGCGCAGTCCATGCGGTGTGTAGCCCTTAAATGAATCCATCTTTTTCATTGCCACCAAGCAGCTTCCTGATGACATGTGAGTGTTCTTGGCAATGGAGTGGCTGGGAAATACATACTCGTTCTGGGCTTGGGTTTGCATCAGCTTCAATATTTGTGCGGCCCGTCTACATAACGGCACCCTGTGTTGTTCGCCAGCTTTCATACGCTCTGGTGGGATAGTCCAGACGTTAGTGGCTAAGTCAATTTCTTCCCATTTAGCGCCGACAACCTCACCCGTCCTGCAAGCAGTTAACAACATGAATTCCAAAGCTATTGAAGTCACGCTACTTTTTGAGCGAAGTGCTGTAACAAATTCATTTGCTCTTTGGTAGGGCAGGGCAGCGTGGTGTTCTACCTTTTTGATCTTTTGGGACTTGGGCAGTAATTCACCTAGGCCACCTTTCAGGCTGGCAGGGTTGTCGCCTTTGCAATAGCCACGCGCTTTACACCAATCCAGCACGGTTTCAATCCGCTGTCTAACCCGGGTTGCTGTTTCTGTTTTTGTGATCCAAATAGGCTGTAGGACTTTATGAACCAGTTCAATGGTGATGGATTCAACCGGCACTCGTCCAAGTAATGGGCTGGCGTAAGTGGTCAAGGTATTTCGCCACTGCTGACCGTGCTTGATGTTTTTCCATTCGGCTGATTTGGCAGCAATACACTGCCTGACCGCCTCATCAAAGGTTATCTGGTGCGCCCGGGCTGCAATTCCTTCAAACCGTATTCGATCACGTTCATCCTTGGGGTCAATGCCGTTCAGCACCTTCAGCCGGAGTTCCGCGCTCAAAGACCGTGCGTCAGCCAGTTTACGAACCTTTACAGGGCCAAGCCCAAGCTCTCGGCGTTTGCGGGTCGTTGGTGAGGTGTATCTATAAACCCAAGAGCGGCTGACACCTGAGTCGTTGGGTGTGACCTGAAGGTAAAGGCCAGTGTTAGGCCCGTCGGCGTGATACCCCGGCGCAGACTCTTTTTCGACCTGTTTAGCTGTCAAAGCTTTTGTTGCTACTCTACCCACCTATCTACCCTCCAATATAGTCTGGATTGTGCTGGATTTTGTTGGAGCTTGCAAGAGCTTACTTTTAAAAATCATTAGTATTTAAGGGCGGTTATACTTGTTACTAGCGTTTTTTGGATGTGGATGCGTATGACGTCCACTCCGCCATTAGTCTCGTAGAAACGCCCCTTACGGGGCGTTTTTTTTGAAAATCTCGCTCATTGAGAGCCATGTCGAGGAACACCATGTACAAAAACCTCATCGCAGCGCTGTTCGCGTTCGCTTTGTTTTCGGGCCCTTCGCTTTCAGCTCAGGGTGACGCCAAGGCGCAAGTTGACGCTAAAGGGCAGGGCAACACCAAGAGTCAGCCTTCCACCTCACCCCTCAAGGTAGGTTTCGTCTACGTCACCCCACGCCTGCCCAGTGGCTGGGTACACCAGCATGAGTTAGGGCGCTTGGCCATGGAGGAAAAACTCAATAAAAACGGGCGCAAGGTGCAAACCGTGTTTGTAGAGAATGTGGCCGAAGGTGCCGACGCCGAACGCGTCATCCGAGACATGGCGCAGCAAGGGGCTGGTCTGATATTCACACCCAGTTTTGGCTATATGGAGCCCACGCTGAAAGTGGCCGCCGAGTTTCCCAATGTGAAGTTCGAGTCCATCACCGGCTACAAAACCGCCACCAATGTGTCAGCGGCGAATGCCCGGTACTACGAGGGACGTTTCTTGGCAGGTATCGCCGCTGGGCGGGTCAGTAAAACCGGCATCGCAGGATATGTGGCGGGTTTTCCTATTCCAGAGGTAATTCAAGGCATCAACGCATTTGCTTTGGGTATGCGATCGGTTAATCCAAAAGCAGAGGTCAAGCTGATTTGGCTTAACAACTGGTTTGACCCTGCGCGTGAGCGTGAAGCGGCCATGACGCTGATGAACCAAAAGGCCGATGTGCTGGCTTTTCATACGGCATCAGAGGCTGTGATGGTCGCCGCCCAAGAGCGTGGCAAGCTGGCCATTGCCTACCACTCGGATATGCGTCATATAGCTCCCCAAGCGCAGCTGCTGTCTATCACGCACCACTGGGGTGACTATTACAGCCAACGTGCCGAACAAGTCATGAATGGAACCTGGCAAAGCGGCAATGTATGGGGTGGCGTGAGAGAAAAAATGGTCAAAGTGGGTGACTTTGGCCCCAAATTACCTGTTCGGGTTCAAAATGAGTTGATGCGCTTACAACGTGCCATCGGACGGGGTAGCTTGCAGCCTTTTGCGGGCCCCATCTTGGATAACCAAGACCAAGTGATTCTTGCGCGGGGGCAGTCCTTGAGTGACAAAGAAATTTTGAATATGAATTTTTTGGTGCAAGGCGTTCAGGGGCAGTTACCCTGACAGCTTTTGTGCGGCTCATACAATTGGGCCCTTATAAATAAGGTTTACGAATGAGCATCAAAAGCGACAAATGGATTCGCCGCATGGCAGAGCAGCACGGCATGATCGAGCCCTTCGAGCCGGGTCAAATTCGCCAAGACGCAGCTGGACAAAAAATTGTCAGCTACGGCACCAGCAGCTACGGCTACGACATCCGTTGTGCGCCAGAGTTCAAGGTGTTCACCAACATCTACAGCACCGTCGTCGACCCTAAAAATTTCGATCCCAAGAGTTTTGTTGACATCGAGAGTGACGTTTGCATCATTCCTCCCAATAGCTTTGCCTTAGCCCGCACCATGGAGTACTTCCGCATCCCTCGCAATGTGCTCACCATCTGCTTGGGCAAGAGCACCTATGCCCGCTGCGGCATCATCGTGAATGTCACACCGTTCGAGCCAGAGTGGGAAGGTTATGTCACCTTGGAGTTCAGCAACACCACACCTTTGCCCGCGAAAATTTATGCAGGCGAGGGTTGCGCCCAAGTGCTGTTTTTCGAGAGCGACGAGGAATGCGAAACCAGCTACAAGGACCGTGGTGGCAAATACCAAGGCCAAGTTGGGGTGACCCTGCCCAAGACCTGAAACCCGCTAATCTCAAGGTTTCGGGGCCTGCACCCCAGAGTGCGACAATCACGCCCTATATGAATTCATTCTCGCAATTGCAGTTAGACCCCCATTTGGCCCAAGCCGTTGCCGAAATGGGTTACGAATCGATGACGCCCATTCAGGCGCAGGCCATTCCGGTGGTGTTATCCGGCCAAGATGTGATGGGCGCCGCCCAAACCGGCACCGGCAAAACCGCTGCTTTTTCGTTGCCCCTGTTGCAGCGAATGATCAAGCACGAAAATTCATCCACCTCACCAGCACGCCATCCAGTGCGAGCCTTGGTTTTGCTTCCCACCCGCGAATTGGCCGATCAAGTGGCCCAGCAAGTCAAGCTCTACGCCAAATACACGCAACTGCGCTGTGCCGTGGTCTTCGGGGGCATGGACATGAAGCCGCAAACAGCGGAACTCAAAAAAGGTGTAGAGGTGTTGGTGGCCACGCCTGGCAGGTTGTTGGACCATATTGAAGCCAAAACCGCGGTGCTGAACCAAGTGGAATATGTGGTGCTCGATGAAGCCGACCGCATGTTGGACATTGGTTTTTTGCCCGACTTGCAGCGCATCCTGAGTTACTTGCCCAAGCAACGCACCACCTTGCTTTTTTCGGCTACGTTCTCCCCTGAAATCAAGCGATTAGCTTCAAGTTATTTGCAAAACCCCGTCACGATTGAAGTTGCTCGTCCCAATCAAACCGCATCAACAGTCACCCAGTTGTTCTTCAATGTGAATGAAGATGACAAGCGCCGCGCCCTCAAACTGATTCTCAAGCAAAAGGAAATTTCCCAAGCTTTTGTGTTTGTGAACAGCAAACTCGGTTGTGCGCGACTTGCGCGTTCCTTGGAAAAAGATGGTTTGCGTACAGCTGCCTTGCATGGCGATAAAAGCCAAGATGAACGCCTGAAAGCTTTAGAGGCCTTCAAAAAAGGCGAGGTGGATTTATTGGTGTGTACCGACGTGGCCGCCCGTGGTTTAGACATCAAAGATGTCCCCGCCGTGTTCAATTTTGATGTGCCATTCAATGCGGAAGACTATATTCACCGCATAGGCCGCACGGGACGCGCAGGTGCCGAGGGCTTGGCCGTGAGTTTTGCTTCAGCTTCAGACTTGCGCTTGGTTGCCGATATAGAAAAACTCACAAAGCAAAAAATCGATTTCACTGTGTTGGAGTTAGAGGAAGAGCGTGCATTTCCCCGCCGCTCTCGCTCAGACGATGATGGGCGACCAAGGCGTGATTCGGATGAGCGATCAGGCCAGTCGCGCAGTCGCTTCACCCCTGTAAAGCCACCTGCAGACCCCTTTTTCGACAAACCTTATGAGGCAAGTGTCCCGAGTGGTTCTGCT
>JAIXYA010000088.1 GCA_027490485.1 Comamonadaceae bacterium | reverse complement strand
GCTTCGCTGCCGTAGCGGTTCAATGGAATCGCGTCGTGGTAAGCACTGATGATTTCTGGGCTGTGCACCGCCATGGCGAGTTTGGTTCTCACTGGGCCAGGGGCCACGCAGTTGACCCGAATGCCATATTCGCCCAACTCCACCGCTTGTTGTTTGCTCAAATGAATCACCGCGGCCTTGGAGGTGCCATAGGCCACACGCAAGGTGGAGGCACGCAGTCCCGAGATGGAGGCGATGTTGACAATGGCACCACGGCTTTGCCGCAGCGCGGGGATGACCGCTTGCGAGCATAAAAACACGCCATCCAAGTTGGTGCGCATCACGGTTTGCCAGCGTGCGAAGCTGGTTTCCTCTATTGGCCCGAAGTCGGCTACCCCTGCGTTGTTAACCAGTGCGTCAATGCGCCCCGACCAGCCGAGCACGGTTTGCACCATGGCCGCCACTTGGTGCTCGTCAGACACATCGCAGTCCACAGGCAGCACTTGTTGCAGGCTATGGGCGGCGCGGTGCAGCTCTTCGCTGTCGCGGTCCACCATGGCCACTTGGTAGCCCTTGGCCAAAAAAAGTTGGGTGGTGGCCAAACCGATGCCGCGAGCAGCGCCGGTGACGATGGCAGTGGGGGTGGTCGGTATATTCATGGCTACATTTTCAGCCATCTGCGCCCACGTAAACTCCATCCCATGAACAAACTTGACCTCACCCCGGTTCGCTTGGGTCAAAGCGATTTGCACGTCACCCCCATTTGTTTGGGCACCATGACCTTCGGTCAACAGGTGGACGAAGCCACCAGCCACACCATCATGGACCACAGCATCGAGCGTGGCGTCAACTTCTTTGACACTGCCGAGATGTATGCGGTGCCGCCCACGGCCGACACCTATGGTTTCACCGAAACCTACATTGGCAATTGGTTGTCCAAGCGTCCTGGCATGCGCCAAAAAATCGTGCTGGCCACCAAAGTGGCCGGACCCTCACGCGGCATGCCTTGGGTGCGTGCAGGCGAGGGCATGACCGCGGCCGACATCCTTGCTTCTTGTGACGCCAGTTTGAAGCGCCTGAAAACCGACGTCATCGACCTCTATCAAATTCATTGGCCCGAGCGCCATGTGCCCATTTTTGGCGCGATGTACTACGACCCCTCCAAAGAAAAGTCTGTCACACCCATCCATGAGCAGTTGGAAGCCATGAGCCAGTTGGTGAAAGCTGGCAAGGTGCGCTACATCGGTTTGTCCAATGAAACTTCTTATGGTGTGCATGAATTTGTTCGTTTGGCCGAACAACATAACCTGCCACGCGTGGCCTCGGTGCAAAACGTCTACTGTTTGATCAACCGCATTTTGGACAACGGTTTGGACGAGACGCTGCACCGTTTGGACGTGTCTTTGCTGGCGTATTCACCTTTGGGCTTTGGTTTGCTGACCGGCAAATACGACACCTCCGGTATCACCGGTGAGAACGCCCCCAAGGAAGCCCGCATCAGCAAATACGAGAGCATGCGCAAACAGCGCTGGGGCCGCCCCGAGGCATTGGAAGCCGCTCGTCGATACAACGCCTTGGCGCGTGCCAACGGCATGACGCCCACCCAAATGGCCTTGGCGTTTTGCTACACCAACTGGCGTGTGGCCAGCACCATCATTGGTGTGACTTCGGTGGCGCAGCTCGATGACGACCTGAACGCCTGGGGCACCAAGCTGTCGCCTGAGGTCTTGGCGGCGATTGACGCGATCCGCTGGGAAATGCGCGATCCTGCGGTTTAAGCCATGACTATTGCTTTTGAACTGCTGCACCCCTTGGGGGCCACTTTTTTGGCCTACCTGATGGGCTCTTTGTCGTTTGCTGTCGTGGTCAGCCGCTTCATGGGCTTGGCAGATCCGCGTACCTATGGCAGCAACAACCCCGGCGCGACCAATGTGCTGCGCTCAGGCAACAAAGTGGCAGCCTTGCTTACCTTGCTGCTCGATTGCGTGAAAGGATGGCTACCGGTGTATGCGGTGGTGCATTTTGGTGCGGCCTATGGCTTGGGGCAGGGCAGTGTGGCGATGGTTGCATTGGCCGCATTTCTGGGCCATGTATGGCCGGTGTTTTTCCGCTTCAAAGGTGGCAAAGGTGTGGCCACTGCCGCGGGTGTGTTGACTGGCATTGAGCCCATTTTGGGCTTGGCGACCTTGGCCACTTGGCTGATCGTGGCGTATTTTTCTCGCTATTCCTCATTAGCCGCCTTGGCCAGTGCTTTGTTTGCACCCGCTTACTATTTTTTGGGTCACCGCGTCGCTTGGTATGTGGATAACCGAATTTTGCTGGCGGTGGCGGTAATGAGCGCTGTGCTGATCTGGCGGCACCAAGCCAATATCGGCAAGCTGATGCGCGGCGAGGAAAGCCGTATCGGCGGCAAGAAATCGGGGTCAGATCCCAATTAACGCAAAAATACAGTCTTTCAAGCGCAGCCGTTCTTTTTCTTTTCCACAGCCACCAACTCGGACACGCTGTTGCCAGAACCCGTTTTCTGTTTGGCTTCGGGGTTGCGTTTCACGTGTTCTTTGTGCGCGGCCAGTGCCCGGTCAAAGTAGCCGCAAGATTTCAATTTTTCGCCGAGCTGGCTGTAG
Organism: Comamonadaceae bacterium; assembly: GCA_027490485.1. GTDB lineage: Bacteria > Pseudomonadota > Gammaproteobacteria > Burkholderiales > Burkholderiaceae_C > Limnohabitans. The sequence goes on along the minus strand of JAIXYA010000088.1, from coordinate 12,747 downwards.
GACGTGGCGGTGTTGAAGTCAACATTGGTCAATAGGTCGTATTGGTTATTGAGAGTGAATTGTTTGGCCGCTTGGTCATAGTACGAGATGGCTTGTCGGTAATATTCATTGGATTTTTCAAGTCGGGTGTCGAAGGTGATGCTGCGGTCTGCAAAGCCTTTTGCGCGATAGTGCGTAGCCCATTTGCCTGTGATGGCTGGTGAGCGCAACAAGTCGGCATATTGACGGTATGAGCTGCCCAGTGCTCGCAGGTCTTGCCGTTCTTTGGCGATTTTCATCGCGTCAAAAATCAGAATTTCAGCCATCAAAGGCCTGTCTTCATGTGTGTAAAGACTCTCAGCTTGGTTGAGCTTATCAATCGGGTCGGTTTTGGAGACGACGCCAAAACCTGAGCAGGCTGCCAATGAAAAAATGAGCGCCAAGGAAAACAAATTCAATCTGAAAAACTTCATTTACAACTCCTTTTTCGTAATTTATTGCTTATTTATAATTACTTTAATATAGCAATAAGTATTCAGATTAAATTTGAATTACTCAAAAATTTACAAAATTTGTTGTTTTTAGTTAATTTTTGATTATTTTGATCAAGGAAATCGGGGTCAGATCCCAATTAACGTCATTGCGAATAAAGAGAAGCTGTCACTCAAGGCGTGGGTCGCAGGTCGGCCGTAGCCGACGTTGTGACAGCATGGAGGCGAGGCCGAGCCTGCGGCATGCGCCTACACAGGGATTGCTTCGTCGCTGTGCTCCTCGCAATGACGGGAGATTGCTTCGGCCTATGGCCTCGCAATGACGGAATTAATCGCGGAAGTTATCGAAGCTGAGCGGCAGATCGGGAATATCTTTGCGGATCAAAGCCATGGCGGCTTGCAAGTCGTCACGCTTGGCGCCGGTCACCCGTACCGATTCGCCTTGGATGGCGGCCTGCACTTTGAGCTTGCTGTCTTTGATGATGCGCTGAATCTTTTTAGCGTCTTCGCTGGCGATGCCGTTGCGCACTTTGACCACTTGCTTGACCTTGTCGCCGCCCATTTTTTGCACATCTTCCTTGTCAAGAAAACGCACATCCACATTTCGCTTGGCCAATTTGTTGCGCAAGATGTCGTCGATTTGCTGTAACTGAAAGTCACTGTCACCAATCAGGGTGATGTCTTTTTCTTTGAGTTCGATGGCTGCAGACGTGCCTTTGAAATCGAAACGTGTGCCAATTTCTTTGGCGGTGTTGTCGACGGCATTTTTCACTTCCACCAGGTCGGCTTCGCAAACAGTATCAAAAGAGGGCATGGGACTTACTTCAGGAGTTCTCGGTGCGACAATTCTCACATGATTATCGAGACCAACGTCCCCCTGCAGCCGCACAACAGCTTTGGCATCGCTGCCCGCGCCGAACGCTTGCTGCGCCTGCGCACCATGGACGATGTCCAAGCATTGCTCGCCGATCCCTTGCGCCTAGAACCACATTTCGTCTTGGGCGGCGGCAGCAACATCGTCATCACGGGCGACATCAAGCGCTTGGTCATCAAGGTCGAATTGATGGGCAAGCAGCTGGTGTCTGAAGACGACAAAGCCTGGGTCATTCAAGCCGCTGCGGGCGAAGACTGGCACGACTTTGTGGCTTGGACCTTAGAGCAAGGCTGGCCTGGCTTGGAAAACTTGGCCCTGATTCCTGGCATGGTGGGTGCCTCGCCGGTGCAAAACATCGGCGCTTATGGGGTGGAGTTGCAAGACCGTTTTGAGTCCTTGGATGCGGTGGATTTGCTGACCGGCCAACATTTCACCTTGGATGCAGCGCAGTGCGCTTTTGGCTACCGAGACTCGGTGTTCAAACACGCCGCTGCTGACAGCCGTGATTTGGGGTTGTTGGGCCGAGCCCTCATCACCCAAGTGCGGTTTCGCTTACCCAAAAAATGGAAGGCCGAGATCAGCTACGCCGATTTGGAAAAAAAGCAGGCCCAAAAAGGCATTGTCCAACCCACCGCGCAGCAGGTGTTCGACTGGGTCTGCGAGATACGCCGCGCCAAGTTGCCAGACCCTGCGGTGATTGGCAATGCAGGCAGTTTCTTCAAAAACCCCACGGTCACGGCAGAGCAATGCCAAGACATCATTGCTCGTGAGCCGCGCTTGGTGCATTACCAATTGGCCGATGGCCGCTTCAAGTTGGCAGCCGCTTGGTTGATCGACGCCTGCGGCTGGCGCGGGAAATCGGTGGGCAATGCGGCGGTCTATGAAAAACAAGCTTTGGTGATCGTCAACAAGGGAGGCTTGAGCCAACCCTGCACCGGTGGTGAGGTGGTGACCTTGGCGCAAGCGATACAAACCAGTGTGTACGAACGCTTTGGCATACGCCTTGAACATGAGCCTGTGGTGGTATGAAAAAAGCCTGTCTTCTCTTGATGTTGCTGTGTGGCTTGCTCAGCTCGCAGGCGAGGGCGCAAAACTACCCTAGCAAACCCATTCGCTTGGTTGTGCCGTTTGCGGCAGGCGGCACCACTGATTTGATGGCTCGCATCGTCGCCGAACCCTTGGGCAAATTGCTCGGGCAAACCGTGGTGGTGGACAACAAAGCGGGTGGGGGTGGTGTCAATGGTGCGGCAGAGGTCGCCCGAGCCGTGCCGGACGGCTACACCTTGGGGCTTGCCACCGCGTCCAGCAACGCGACCAACCCAGCCATCAACCCCAAAGTTCCTTATTCCTTGAAAGATTTTTCACCCATCACCAATATGGCGGCCACGCCCAATGTGTTGGCAGTCAACCCCGCTTTCCCAGCCAAAGACTTTGCAGGATTCTTGGCTGAGTTGCGCCGCAAACCCGGCCAGTACGACTATGCATCATCTGGCACGGGTGGCATTGGGCATTTGCAGATGGAGTTGTTCAAAAACCTGACCCAAACCTTTCTTGTGCATATCCCCTACAGCGGTGGCGGCCCCGCGTTGCGCGACACTGTAGGGGGGCAGGTGATGGTCATTTTTGACAACCTGCCTTCGGCCTTGCCGCACATCAAAGACAAGCGACTCATCGCCATGGCCGTGGCTGTGCCCGAGCGAGTCGCCGATCTACCTAACATTCCCACGTTCAAAGAACTGGGCTTGGAGCCCGTCAATAGGCCAGCTTTTTACGGCATTTATGGCCCCAAGGGCATGCCCAAAGACCTGGTACAAAAGCTCAACGCCGCGTTGCTGAAAGTCTTGCAAGACCCCGCGGTGGTCAAGCGCATTGAGGCCACAGGGTCCAAGGTGATTGGCAATACGCCAGAGCAATTTGCCCAGCAGCTGAAAGCCGAGTTTGAGGTGTACAAAAAGGTGGTCGATGCGCAAAAGCTCAAGCTCGACTGAGCAGCACCCTTTGGTGGATGCGTTTATCGAAGCCTTGTGGCTGGAGGATGGTTTGTCGCCCAATACCTTGGCCGCGTACAGACGCGATATGCAAGGGTTTTCGCAGTGGCTAGCGGCCCAAGACTTGCATCTTGACAGTGCGGGTGAAAACGATGTGCAAGCGTATTTCGCAGACCGCTTTGACCAAACCCGTGCCAGCACTGCCAACCGCCGCTTGACGGTGTTACGGCGGTTTTACCAATGGGCTTTGCGCGAAAAACACCTTACCACCGACCCTACCTTGAAGCTGTTGACGGCACGGCAAGCGCCGCGTTTGCCCAAAACTTTGAGTGAAGCACAGGTCGAAGCGCTGCTGGCCGCACCCAACACCGAAACCCCTTTGGGCTTGCGCGACCGCGCCATGCTGGAGCTGCTCTATGCAAGCGGCTTACGAGTGAGTGAGTTGGTTGGCCTGCCCATGCTGTCGTTGAATCTGCGCGAAGGCGTGCTGCGCATCACCGGCAAAGGCAACAAAGAGCGATTGGTGCCTTTTGGCGAAGAGGCGGCGGACAGCTTGCAGCAGTATTTAAGCCAAGCTCGCCCTGTGTTGCTGGGCAAACAACATTCGCCCGCCGTGTTTGTGACCCAGCAAGGTGCGGCCATGTCGCGGGTGATGTTTTGGAAGCTGATCAAAAAATACGCGCTTTTGGCAGATGTCCATGTGCAGCTGTCGCCCCACACCTTGCGCCATGCCTTTGCCACGCATTTGCTCAACCACGGCGCAGATTTACGTGCAGTGCAAATGCTTTTGGGGCATTCGGATATTTCCACCACCACCATCTACACCCATGTGGCCAGAGAGCGCCTCAAAGCGCTTCACGCACATCACCATCCGCGTGGTTAGGTGTGGGTGGTATCTGTGACGCGTTGCGCCATCAACCAATCAATTTCTTCTTGGGTAAACCCAGCTGCCAAGCGGGCAGGCGTATTGAAGGGCGGCTTTAAGCGGGGGGCTGCATGGCGCTGTACCAGCAAGGGGTAGTGCGTCAGTGGGTCCAAGCCTTGCTCGGCGCATAGGTGCCTGAACCAGTGGTTGCCAATCGCCACATGGCCTACCTCGTCGCGCAATATCGTCTCAAGCACTGGCTGAAACGCTTTCGCGTGGGGTGATGCAGACAGCAATAATTTGGCTTGAATCAGGGGCGTGGCGTCCAACCCTCGGGCTTCCAAGGTGCGAGGGACCAAAGCCATGCGGGCCAGCACATCGTCAGCGGTTTTTTCGCACATAGACCATAAACCATCGTGGGCGGCAAAGTCGCCATAAGCATGGCCCATGTCACCCAACAAGGTTTGCAGTAATTCAAAGTGGGTGGATTCTTCATACGCTACGCGCAGCCAGTCTTGGTAGTACGCTGGGGGTAAGCCTTCGAAGCGCCACACCGCGTCCAGCGCCAAATTGATGGCATTGAATTCAATATGGCACACCGAATGCACCAAGGCTGCCAAACCTTTGTCGGTGTGGACAGAGCGCTGCGGCACATGTTGGGGGTTTTCAAGCAAGGGTTTTGCTGGCCTGCCCGGAGCCTTGTGTTGCGGGTCTTGCAGCGTGGCTTGAACATCCAAAGAAAGACGCTCCCGCTCCAGCCAAAGCTGTTGCACCGCCTGTACTTTGTCAGTGGCTTGGGTTTCACACAATGCCCGATAGGCGGCTTCTCGCAATTCCATCCCTACAATTGTAGAAACCTCAATGAACGGCAAACCCATGGCTATTTACCAACTCGACGACCACACCCCCCAGATTGATCCCAGCGCTTGGGTGGCCGACTCTGCCCAAGTGATGGGGGCCATCACCTTGGAGGCCAACACCAGCGTGTGGTTTGGCGCTGTGTTGCGTGGCGACACCGAGACCATCCATATTGGCGAGGGCAGCAATGTGCAAGATTTGGCCGTCATCCATGCCGACAACGGCTTGCCCGTGGTGGTGGGCAAAAACGTCACTGTAGGTCACCAAGTCATGCTGCATGGTTGCACCATAGGCGATGAGAGTCTGATTGGCATTGCAGCTGTGGTGTTGAATGGCGCTCGCATTGGCCGCCATTGCGTGGTGGGTGCTGGCTCGGTGGTCACCGAGGGCAAATCGTTTCCCGATGGCAGCCTGATCATGGGCACCCCCGCCAAAGTGGTGCGAGAACTCACGCCTGAACAAATTGAAGGTTTGCGTATGAGTGCCAAGCATTACACCCAAAACGCAACGCGTTTCAAAAATGGCTTGAAAAAAATCGCATGAGTGAATTGCATAAATTTTTGTTTGAAGGGTTGCCGGTTCGTGGGGTGTTGGTGCGATTGACCGACAGTTGGCAAACCGTGTTGGCCAAGCGTGCGGCCAATGGGGAAACCGGTGCTTACCCGCCTGCCGTGAGAGCCTTGTTAGGCGAGATGACGGCTGCTGCCGTGCTAATGCAAGCCAACATCAAATTCAACGGCGCTTTGGTCTTGCAGATGATGGGCGAAGGTCCTTTGAAGCTGGCGGTGGTTGAGGTTCAATCCGATATGCGCTTTCGCTCCACGGCCAAAACCATCGGTGAGGTCACTGAGGGCATGGGACTGGCTGACATGGCCAACCAGCGCAACCTGGGGCGCTGCGCCATCACCCTAGACCCTTTGGGTCGCCGCCCCGGTCAGCAGCCTTACCAAGGCGTGGTGCCTTTGTACGACGACCAGCGCGAACCCTTGAGCCGCTTTAGCGATGTGTTAGCGCATTACATGTTGCAAAGCGAGCAACTGGACACCACCTTGGTCTTGGCTGCCAATGACGACATCGCGGCTGGTTTGTTGATTCAGCGTTTGCCCATGCATGGCGCAGGCAATTTGGCAGGCAAAGAAAGCATGGCGGATGAAGCTGAGATTGGTCGCAATGAAGATTTCAACCGTATAGCCATCTTGGCGCAAAGCCTCACCAGCGAAGAATTGCTGACCTTATCCACTGACAAAATCCTGCACCGCTTGTTTTGGCAAGAAACCATTCGCCGCTTTGAGCCGGCATTGGCAGATGAGGCGCCACGGTTTTCTTGTTCTTGCAACCGCGACCGTGTCAGCAATATGCTGCTCGGCTTGGGTCAAGAAGAGGCTAAAAGTATCTTGGCAGAACGCCCTTTGATAGAGGTCGGATGCGATTTTTGTGGCCAGCAATACCGCTACGACGCGGTAGATGCAGCCCAATTGTTTGCCCAGCAGACGACAATTCAACCCCCGGGCTCATCGGCCTTGCAATAAGCCCGAAAAAAGCCGCTGTTCGCAATCGGGGTCGCTGCAGGTTTCGCACACGCCTTGCCAACGCACGGGCAGGGCCTGTCGGGCCAAGCCTTGCAGGGCTGAAGCAGCCTGCGTCGTCATGGCGAAGCCCGAAGGGCTGAAGCCATCTGGCGGCAATATCGCCAGCAAGCATTGCGACACCAATGCCTCTCCATTACCGTGAATGACTTGGAACGATAAACCCTGCGCCAACAGGATGGCTCGCCATGCTTGGGCGATGGCGGCGTCCTCAGGATTGACGCACAACAAGATGCGTGAAGACATAGAGGGTGGTGTCCAAGCTGAGTCGCTCTGGGGGGAGTGATGCGGTGTGTGTAGCGTCCAGTTTGGCGCAAACTGCTTTAAGGGTGGCCCAAGTGCCGCAGCCAAGTGTTGCAGGCGATGCGGTGAAAGCCCAAGCAAAACAATGTCCACGCTAGCCTTATTTGGCGATTTGGACAAAGATTTCGTTGGGTTTGACCATGCCAATTTCAGAGCGAGCACGCTCTTCCACCATCTCCATGCCGTCGCGCAAGTCGCGCAGCTCGGCACGCATACGCTCAAGCTTTAGCTCGGTTTGGGTGTTAAGCGCTAACTGTGTTTGGTATTGCTGACGAAGACGCCATACATCGGGAATGCTGCCACGCCCAAACCACAGCTGCAGCTGGAAAATCACCAACAGCGTGAGCAGAATGAGGGGAACAGGACGACGCATGGATACAACTTCGGGTCGGTTTCAATTGCGCAGATTGTAGAAGGCTGAGCGGCCAGGGTAGGTGGCGATGCTACCGAGGTCTTCCTCGATGCGCAATAACTGGTTGTATTTGGCCAAACGGTCAGAGCGACTGAGAGAGCCGGTTTTGATTTGACCAGCGTTGGTGCCAACAGCAATATCGGCGATGGTGGAGTCGTCGGTCTCCCCCGAGCGGTGGCTAATGACAGCGGTGTAGCCAGCGCGTTTGGCCATTTCAATGGCGGCAAATGTTTCAGTCAAGGTACCAATTTGGTTGATCTTGATGAGGATGGAGTTGGCGATTCCCTTGTCAATGCCTTCTTGCAAAATCTTGGTATTGGTGACAAACAAATCGTCGCCCACCAGCTGCACTTTTTTGTTCAGGCGTTCGCTCAAGTGTTTCCAGCCATCCCAGTCACCCTCGGCCATGCCGTCTTCGATGCTGAGGATGGGGTATTTGTCCACCCACGTGGCCAACATATCGGTCCATTGGCCTGCGTCAAGTACCAAGCCTTCGCCTTCCAAATGGTATTTGCCGTCTTTGTAAAACTCGCTGGCAGCGCAATCGAGGCCCAGCACGATTTGCTCGCCTGCGGTAAAGCCTGCTTTATCGATAGCGTCCAAGATCATTTGAATCGCCGCTTCGTGGCCTGGCACATTGGGCGCAAAACCACCTTCGTCGCCGACGGCAATGCTCATGCCTTTGTCGCTCATGATTTTTTTCAAGGCATGAAAGACTTCGGCACCGTAGCGCAAGGCTTCGCGAAAATTGGGTGCACCCACGGGGATGATCATCAACTCTTGCAAGTCGAGGTTGTTATTGGCGTGGGCCCCGCCATTGACCACGTTCATCATGGGAACAGGCATTTGCATGCGACCCATGCCGCCGAAATAGCGGTACAAGGGCAGGCCAGACTCTTCGGCTGCCGCACGGGCCACCGCCATGGACACCGCCAAAATCGAGTTGGCACCCAAGCGGGCTTTGTTGTCTGTGCCGTCAAGGTCGATCAAGGTATGGTCCAGAAAGGCTTGTTCGCTGGCATCCAAGCCAATCACGGCTTGGGTGATTTCATTGTTCACATATTCCACCGCTTTCAAGACACCTTTGCCGCCATAGCGTGAGGTGTCACCGTCACGCAATTCGATGGCTTCACGGCTGCCGGTGGATGCGCCTGAGGGGACGGCAGCACGCCCCATGATGCCGCTTTCCAACAAGACATCGCACTCCACCGTGGGGTTGCCTCGGCTGTCCAAAATTTCGCGTCCAACGATGTCGACGATTGCACTCATGATCTGACTTTCTTCTCAAGGGGAAACAGGCTTTCAAAGCCAAAGGGGTTAATCACAATCAAACAGAAAAATGGTTTTCAAGCAGCGGGTTTTGTTTGACGACTTTGTCAATTGCCACCAAGCTCTCTAGCAGGGCCCGCATGTGTTTCAAAGGCACAGCGTTGGGGCCGTCCGACCATGCTTGGGCAGGGTTGGGGTGGGTCTCCATGAAAAGCCCCGCCACACCGACCGCTACACCGGCGCGAGCCAGCACAGGCACCATCTCGCGGGCACCGCCACTGCTGGTGCCTTGACCGCCCGGTTTTTGCACCGAATGCGTCACATCGAATACTACCGGTGCGCCTGTGTGGCGCATCTCGGCCAAGCTGGTCATGTCCGCTACCAAATTGTTGTAACCAAAACTCACGCCTCTCTCGCAGGCGAGGAAGTTGTCTTCAGCCAGACCTTTTTCGCGTGCGGCTGCACGGGCTTTGTCCACCACGTTTTTCATATCCCAAGGCGCCAGAAATTGGCCTTTTTTGATGTTGACCGGTTTGCCCGACTGCGCCACGGCGCGTATGAAGTCAGTTTGGCGGCACAAAAAAGCGGGGGTTTGCAACACGTCCACCACACTTGCCACGGTGCTGACTTGCTATTCGTCATGCACATCGGTTAAGACGGGAATATTCAGCTGCCGACGCACTTCATCCAAGATTTTCAGGCCAGCGTCCATGCCCAGTCCCCGTTGGGTGCTGCCAGAAGAGCGGTTGGCTTTGTCAAATGAGCCTTTGTAGATCAAAGGGATGCCTAAAGCCATGCAAATGTCTTTGAGTTGTCCAGCCACATCCAAAGACATGTCCAAGCTCTCGATGGAGCAGGTGCCAGCGATCAGAAAGAAAGGCTTGTCTAGGCCTGCATCAAAGCCGCACAGTCTCATGCCACCACTTTCAATTTTTTACGCTCGGTTTGGTAGGTCAAGGCGGCGTGAACAAAGGCGATGAACAAGGGATGGCTGTCCCAAGGCGTGGACTTGAACTCAGGGTGAAACTGCACGCCCATGTACCAAGGGTGGACTGCTTGAGGAAGTTCCACGATTTCGGTGAGTTGTTCGCGCTGTGTCAAAGCGGAAATGACCAAACCAGCGTGGCGCAGCTGGTCTAAGTAATTCACATTTGCCTCGTAGCGGTGGCGGTGTCTTTCACTCACATGGTCGCCGTAAATATGGTGCGCTAAGGTTTGGGGAGCGACATTGGAGGTTTGTTCGCCCAAGCGCATGGTGCCACCCAAGTCGGAGTTGGCATGGCGTGTTTGCACCTTGCCATCGGCGTCTTTCCACTCGGTGATCAAAGCGATGACCGGATGAGGGGTATCAGGTTCAAACTCGGTGCTGTTCGCCCCAGTGAGTCCCGCCACATGGCGAGCGTATTCGATGGTGGCAACCTGCATGCCTAAGCAAATGCCTAAATACGGCACCTTGCCTTCGCGGGCAAAACGGGCCGCACAAATTTTGCCTTCCACGCCTCGCTTGCCAAAACCGCCAGGCACCAAGACCGCATCAAAGCGCGATAACTGGGCGATATTGGAGGCGTCAAGGCCCTCTGAGTCGATGTACTCGATGTTGACCCGCGCATGGTGGTGAATACCTGCATGACGCAATGCCTCATTGAGGGATTTGTAGCTGTCAGAGAGGTCCACATACTTGCCGACCATGGCGATTTGCAACTCGAATTGGGGGTTCTCGACTTCTTGCACCAAATCATCCCAGCGCTTCAACGAAGCAGGCGCTGTGTTGATGCGCAATTTTTCGCAAATCAGCGCATCCAGACCCTGCTCGTGCAACATGCGCGGTACTTTGTAAATGGTGTCCACATCCCACATGGAGATGACACCCCACTCAGAAACGTTGGAGAACAGCGAAATTTTGGAGCGCTCTTCTTGGGGAATAGGCCGGTCGGCGCGGCACAGCAAAGCGTCGGCTTGGATGCCGATTTCGCGAAGTTTTTGGGCCGTGTGTTGGGTGGGCTTGGTTTTGAGTTCGCCTGCAGCAGCAATCCAAGGCACATAACTCAGGTGTACAAAGGCGGCGTTGTGCGGACCCATGCGAAGGCTCATTTGCCGCACGGCTTCAAGAAAAGGCAAGGACTCTATGTCGCCCACCGTACCGCCAATTTCCACAATCGCCACATCCACCGCATCCGCTGTTCCCACACCCGCGCCGCGTTTGATGAAATCTTGGATTTCATTGGTGATGTGAGGAATAACCTGAACCGTGGTGCCTAAATAGTCGCCACGACGTTCTTTTTCCAGCACACTTTTGTAGATTTGACCCGTGGTGAAGTTGTTGGTGCGGCGCATCCGCGTGGTGATAAAGCGCTCGTAGTGGCCCAAATCGAGGTCGGTTTCTGCCCCATCTTCAGTCACAAAGACTTCGCCATGCTCGAAAGGTGACATCGTGCCGGGGTCGACGTTGATGTAGGGATCAAGCTTGATTAAAGTGACTTTGAGGCCTCGCGATTCAAGAATCGCAGCGAGGGAGGCTGAGGCGATTCCCTTGCCAAGGGAAGACACCACACCGCCGGTGACGAAGACAAATTTGGTCATGTCGGGAGGGGAGGGCCTAGGCTCCCTAGAGGTGGTAATGCGAAATTATAGGGGCTCTGCTACATTGCGCCCCATGAGTGACCTGTCCAACAAACATATCGTGCTGGGCTTGAGCGGCGGCATCGCTTGCTACAAAGCCGCAGAGTTGTGCCGTGCCTTGGTGAAAGAAGGGGCGACAGTACAGGTGGTTATGACCGAAGCTGCAGCCCAGTTTGTGACCCCAGTAACGATGCAAGCCTTGTCAAATCAGCCCGTTTATGTATCGCAATGGGATCCTCGCGAACCCAACAACATGGCGCACATCAACCTGACCCGCCATGCCCATGCCATGCTGGTGGCCCCTGCCAGCGCCGACTTCATGGCCAAACTGCTGCATGGCCGCGCCGATGACTTGCTCAGCCTGATGTGCTTAGCCAGATCCTTGGACACTGTCCCCTTGCTGCTTGCGCCTGCCATGAACAAAGAAATGTGGGCGCATCCTGCGACCCAGCGCAATATGGCGCAGCTGCGCCATGACGGCGCCCATGTTTTGGGGGTGGGCCAAGGCGACCAAGCTTGTGGCGAAGTGGGCGATGGCCGAATGCTGGAGCCCGATGAATTGTTGTACGAGCTGATCGCCTTGTTTCAACCCAAAGTTTTGCTGGGTAAAAAAGTGCTGATCAGCGCAGGACCTACCTTTGAGGCCATCGACCCGGTTCGGGGTATCACCAATTTGTCTAGCGGGAAAATGGGTTTTGCTTTGGCACGCGCAGCCCATGAGGCAGGTGCCGAGGTTCATGTGGTGGCCGGTCCTGTCAGCTTGACCACGCCTTATGGCGTGGCGCGTACCGACGTTCGTTCAGCGCTACAGATGCACGCAGCTGTGATGGCGCAGGTCGAGCATGCCGATGTCTTCATTGCCACTGCCGCTGTGGCCGATTGGCGACCCGCGCAAGTGGCGGGCGAAAAAATCAAGAAGGGGCAAGACGGTCTCCCAAGCTTTGAGTGGGTTGAAAACCCCGACATCTTGGCTGATGTTGCCTTAAGCAACCGTGCCCAAGCAGGCGCTTTGTATTGCGTGGGTTTTGCTGCAGAAACCCAGTATTTGCAAGCACAGGCGCAGGCCAAGCGGGTTCGCAAAGGCGTCCCTTTGATGGTGGGCAACCTAGGGCCTGCCACGTTTGGCCAAGATGACAATGCTTTGCTGGTGATTGACGAGCAAGGCACTTTAGAGTTGCCGCGGGCCGCCAAATTGGCACTGGCGCGTCAGCTGATGGCCGAGATCGCCAGCCGCATCAGCACAAAGGAGCAGGTATGAAGTTGGATGTGAAGGTCATGGACGAGCGTTTGCGCAGCATGTTGCCCAGCTACGCCACAGCAGGCAGCGCAGGTTTGGATTTACGCGCTTGTTTGGATGCGCCGCTTACCCTGCAGCCCAACGCTTGGCAGCTGGTTCCCACGGGGATGGCCATCCATTTGAAAGACCCAAATTACGCTGCCCTGATATTGCCTCGTTCTGGCTTGGGACATAAACATGGCATCGTGCTGGGGAATTTGGTGGGC
>JAIXYA010000064.1 GCA_027490485.1 Comamonadaceae bacterium | reverse complement strand
GGCACCAATTTATCCATGATCCGACTCGCCGCCGCGGCAGAACTGTTTTTGGGCAAACCGGTGATCGCCATCAACACCGCCACATATTGGCATGCCTTGCGCACTTGCGGCATCACAGACCGCCGAGCTGGGTTTGGCAGCTTGTTAGAGCACCACTGAATGGAGATGTTGACATGTTGAACAGACGTAAGCTGGGCTTGGCTCTCGCGGCAACGGCTGGTGTGGCCACTTGGCCCTCCGTTTGGGCGCAAGACTATCCTCGCAAAACCATCAAGATGATCATCCCAGCCACCACGGGCAGCTCAGATGTGATTGCGCGTGCATTGGCACCTCGATTGGCAGCTGCCCTCGGTCAAAGCGTTGTCATCGAACAAATGCCAGGGGCTGGTACCAACATCGGCAACAACCATGTCGCCAAGGCTGCACCCGATGGCTACACATTGCTCATCAATGGGTTGCCCTTAGTCACCAATTTGGCCTTGTACAACCAACTGCCCTACAACCCGATGACCGATTTGGTGCCCATCATCGAACTCGCAGAGGTCACCAATGTGGTGGTGGTTCATCCTGATTTGGGCGTGAACAACCTCAAAGAGTTGGTCCAACTGGCCAAAAGCAAGCCGGGTCAATTGAATTACGGATCCCCTGGTGCGGGCAGTTCAGGCCATCTTGCGGGTGAATTATTGGGTTTGAAAACGGGTACGCAAATGGAGCACTTTCCATACAAAGGCAATTCACAAGCCATGGTGGATTTGTTGCGTGGCGAACTGCAAATTGGTTTTGTCAATCTGCCACTGGCCTTGCCGCAAGTCAAAGCCAACAAACTCAAAGCCTTGGCGGTCACAGGTCAAAAAAGATCGCGTCTGCTGCCGAATGTACCCACGGTCGCAGAGGCTTTGTCGCTGCCCGACTATGAAATCACAGCCTGGTTCGGCATTTTGGCGCCTGCCAAAACACCTGCCACAGTGGTGCAACTGCTCAACCGCGAGGTCGACAAAATTCTGAAAGACCCCGAGATGGTCGACAAAATTCAAGCGGCAGGTGCAGATTTGATTGGTGGCAGCAGCGCCACCTTCGAGGCACGCATGAAAAAGGATGCCCTTCGTTTGACCGATGTGATTCGTCAAGCAGGCACCAAGGCGGAATAATGTCAACCTTCAAGTCTTTGATTTATCCATAAGCTTCAACCATTGCCGGCCCTGTCTAAGGTAAGCAAGAGTGAGACCACAAGTGAGGTGTCAGAGCATGAAGTCGAACTTTGGGCTTTTTCAGGTCGAGCCCCAAACGTGTCGTCGAAGTTTTGGTGTCAAAACTCGGGGGTCAAAACCTGAAAACGAGGTTTTCACCTCTCCATGAGCGTTACAGCAAAGCTGTTGATACATGGGCGTTATTTGATAGCTCTCACCGCCCGTTTTTGAAGATGAGAATGATCTCTATCCAAAAGGATTCTGTTTGCGCAGTCCTCACATGAGCGCTTACAAGCCATTTAGCGCCGAGGGTTGGACCATTTTGGTTAAAACTGGCCATCTACACAATTTGTGAGATGTAATTAGCTATTGGTTTAGACCTTATAAGTATCAAAAAATTTAGATGGCGTAGTCTTGTTATCAGCGGTTAGATTTATTTTGTAAATCGAGTGCCGACGCTTTGTTTTTGCAAGCAATTTGTTCTTTTAACTGGCAGGCTTTGTCAAAATAAATAGTCGCCTGAACATAATCTCTTTCTGTCCCATCACCATACAAAATACCTATGTTGTTGCAAGCTAAGGAGTAACCAGCGTCACAAGCTTGCTTATAGTGGTCCAAAGCCTTGGCATTGTTTTGTACTGAAGCGTCTCCAGTCTCGTAGATCGTCGCTAAATTAAAGCAGGCTTCACTCTCTCCGTTAGCACAAGCTTGACCATAAAAGCCAATCATCTTAGTAACCAATCCGCCGTACCAAATGACTTTCTCGGAAGGCGCATTTTTCAAAAAATGCCCCGAGGGAGTTGTCACTATTTCTGCGCCTACCGAAGAACCAATGAAAAACCCAAGCAAAGTTATTGCTATTTTTTTGGTAGTCATATTTAAGAGACCGCTTTCAATGAATTCGAATCTTCGGCAGCAGCGGACACAACAGCACATTACGGTGCGTTGCTCAGATTGATTGAGCGTGGCTAAGGTTTTGCAGGCGATTCCATAGTCCACCCACGTTTAGCCCATTCGCTCATTCCGCCACGAACATACTCCACATTGGTAAATCCGCGAGATCGAAGTTCTTTTGCGACTGCACTTGAGCGATTTTGTGTATTGCATATCAAAAGCACACGAGAATTAGGATTTTTAGGTAGTTCGTTAAGACGAGACTCTAAAGTGCTCATTGGAATCAATTTCATTCCTTTGGCTACACCGGTGGCATGCTCATCTGGTTCGCGAATATCTAAGACCATCACACTGCTATTGCCAACCAATGAGCGTGCCTCATCCAAGCTGACTTGTGCATGAGCAAAACTAGCCAAGGATGAAAAAAAAATGATGGAAATTAGTTTCATGATTTTTCAAATAAAAAAGCAAATAATGAAGGCGTCAGGGTGACTTTTTGCACTCAAATTTCATCGAGTTATCGAACGTATATTACACGGTCGATGATGTCAGTCAATGTGGCTTTTAGTGACCCTTTACCAAGGTATTTCATTACCCGTGTAGTCAATAAAGTGGGCTCCCGATTTGACAGAAAGATTTTTCAAAGCCATGAGCATTCCAAGAACTGAAGTATGTGGCTCCAACAAATG
>JAIXYA010000319.1 GCA_027490485.1 Comamonadaceae bacterium | reverse complement strand
GAGGTGCCGTGGGCATTGAGGTATTGCACTTGGTCGGCATTGATTTGCGCATTCGCCAAGGCACTTCGCATGGCGCGACGGGGACCATCCATATTGGGCGCTGTCATATGACCGGCATCGGCGCTTCGGCCATAGCCAATCAACTCTGCATAGATACGAGCACCACGCGCTTTGGCGTATTCATATTCTTCCAGCACCACGACACCAGCACCTTCGCCCAGCACAAAACCGTCGCGGTCACGGTCCCAAGGACGCGACGCGCATTGCGGGTCATCGTTACGGGTGGAAAGGGCTCGCATGGCAGCAAAGCCCCCCAGCCCCAGTGGAGACACCGTGGCTTCTGCGCCGCCTGCGATCATGACGTCGGCGTCGCCATATTCAATGATGCGACCAGCCTCACCAATGCTGTGCAGGCCGGTGGAGCAGGCTGTGGCAATGGCCAAATTGGGGCCTCTGAAGCCGCAACGCATGGATACATGGCCGGAAATCATGTTGATGATGGACGCAGGCACGAAAAAAGGAGAAATGCGGCGCGGTCCACGTGCCATGAGTTCGTCACGCATGTTTTCGATCAGCGGCAAACCGCCAATGCCCGAGCCAATCAAGCAGCCAATGCGGTAAGACGCTTCTTCGTCCAAAGCGTCGCCTGTGGCCAAACCTGCATCAGTGATTGCTTGCAAACTGGCCGCCACACCCAAATGGATGAAGCGGTCCATGGTCCGCGCTTCTTTAGGGGAAATGTAGGCGTCGAGGTTGAAGTTTTTCACTTCACCGGCAAAGTGGCAGGCGAACGCTGACGCATCAAAGTGGGTGATGCGATCAATGCCAGACTGACCGGCCAAAATCCGTGTCCAGGATTCCTGTGCTGTGTTTCCCACGGGGGACACACAGCCCAAGCCTGTCACGACCACGAGACGACGACTCATGCGAAACCTCAGTGATTAGGCTTTTTTATGCGCCAGTGCGTAATCAATAGCGTTTTGCACGGTGGTGATTTTTTCGGCGTCTTCGTCTGGAATTTCAATGCCAAACTCGTCTTCCAGTGCCATCACCAGTTCCACGGTGTCCAAGGAGTCAGCGCCCAGATCGGCCACAAAGGCTTTTTCGTTGGTGACTTGTGACTCTTCCACGCCGAGCTGTTCGGCAATGATTTTTTTGACACGTGTTTCGATATCGCTCATATTTCCCTCAGAGGGTTGGTTAGAAGTCCGCGATTTTAGCCGCGCGGACGAAACGGCTTGCTAATGGCTTATACCAAGGTATCAGGCCATGAACATACCGCCATTGACATGAATCTCTTGCCCCGTGATGTAAGAAGCCTGCAAACTGGCCAAAAAAGCCACGGCGTGGGCCACATCTTCGGGTTTGCCTAGGTGGCCCAAAGGGATTTGGGTCAGCAAAGCTTGTTGTTGTTCGGGCGGCAGACCGGCCGTCATGTCGGTGTCGATGAAGCCTGGCGCCACGCAGTTGACTGTGATGTGGCGGCTGCCCAGTTCTCGCGCCAAGGCGCGGGTCATGCCAGCCACACCGGCTTTGGCCGCGGCGTAATTGGCTTGGCCAGGGTTGCCCGAGGCACCCACCACGCTGGTGATGTTGATGATGCGGCCATAGCGCTGCTTCATCATGGGTTTCATGACCGCACGGCTCAAGCGAAACACCGCTTTGAGGTTGGTGTCGATGACCGCGTCCCAGTCGTCGTCCTTCATGCGCATGGCCAAGGTGTCGCGGGTGATGCCAGCGTTGTTGACCAGCACATGCAAGCCGCCCGAGGTTTTGACCATGCCGTCCACCAAAGCCTGCACTTGCTCGGCGTCGTTGACTTGCAGGCAAGCGCCTTGGCAACCGGCAAATGCCGACAGCTGCTCGCTGATGCGGACAGCCCCTTCCGGGGTGGTGGCGGTGCCAGTGACGTGAAAGCCTTGCTGCGCCAAGGTCAGCGCAATCGAGGCGCCAATGCCGCGTGAAGCGCCGGTGACCAAAGCGATGTGGGGAGTGGTGTCGGGAGTGGTCATGGTTCTCTAGAAAGAAGGGCTTGCACCTGCGCCAAAGTGGCGGGGTCATACAAAGGTGCGGCTTGCAAGCTGGCCTCGATGCGTGGCGTCATGCCGGCCAGCACTTTGCCGGGGCCACATTCCACCACATGGGTAACGCCGCGCTGCTGCATGGCGCGAATGACTTCCACCCAGCGCACCGGCCCAAAGGCTTGGCGGTAGAGGGCGTCGCGGATGTCGTCTGCGCCGCTGGGGCTGGCCACATCGATGTTGTTGACCAAGGGGATGCTGGGCGGGTGGAAATCCACTGAGGCCAAGGCCACGCGCAGTCGCTCGGCGGCCGGCTTCATCAAGGCGCAGTGAAACGGTGCGGACACTGGCAGCGGCAAGGTGCGTTTGGCACCGGCGGCCTTGAGCAGTTCGCAAGCTTTGTCCACAGCGGCTTTGCTGCCGGAAATCACGGTTTGACCGGGGTCGTTGAAGTTGGCGGCTTGCACCACCTCGGCACTGCCAGCGCCGAAGCTGTCTTGCGCTTCTTGGCAAATCGCATTGACTTTGTCTGAGGGCAAGCCCAACACCGCCGCCATGGCACCGGTGCCGACTGGCACCGCCTCTTGCATGGCTTGGGCACGCAGCCGCACCAAAGGCACGGCTTGGGCCAAGCTGATCACCCCACTGGCGACCAAAGCCGAGTACTCGCCCAGCGAATGCCCCGCAACAAAAGAAGGTGCTGCGCCACCCTCGGCACGCCACACACGGTAAGCAGCCACCGCGGCCACCAACATCACCGGTTGGGTGTTGGTGGTGAGCGCCAAATCTTCTTTGGGGCCAGCGTGAATCAATGCACCCAGGTCTTGGCCCAGCGCCGCGCTGGCCTCGGCCAAGGTGTCGCGCACCACGGGGTTGTCGCCCCAAGCGTCCAACATGCCCACCGACTGTGAGCCTTGGCCCGGAAATACAAAAGCAAATGTCGTCATATCAATAGCGGAAAAGTACCGAGCCCCAAGCGAAACCACCGCCCACGCCTTCGAGCATGACCAACTGGCCAGCTTGCAATTTGCCAGCGCGGACACCCGCGTCCAGCGCCAAAGGGATGGAAGCGGCCGAGGTGTTGCCATGCTCGGCCACGGTCAGCAAGACCTTTTCCATGGGGAGTTTGAGTTTTTTGGCAGTGCTTTGGATGATGCGGATATTGGCTTGGTGGGGCACCAACCAATCGAGGTTGGCTTCGGTGACCCCCGCTTTGTCCAACACCGCACGTGCCGTGCCTTCCAGCACGCCCACGGCCAGTTTGAACACGCCTTGGCCGTCCATTTTCAACACCGGATCGCCCAAAATTTGGCCGTTTTGCACGTGTCCTGGCACGCACAACAGGCCCACATGCTTGCCGTCGGCGTGGATATCGGTGGCCAAAATGCCTGGCTTGTCAGAGGCTTCCAGCACCACAGCACCCGCACCATCGCCAAACAACACGCAGGTGGTGCGGTCTTTGAAATCCAACAAACGGGAAAACACTTCTGCGCCGACCACCAAAGCACGGCGGGCATTCCCTGCGCGAATCATGGCGTCGGCCACGCTCAGCGCGTAAATAAAACCGGCACACACCGCTTGCACATCAAACGCCGGAGCGCCCGCAATGCCTGCCGCGTCAGCATCGAGCTGCGCCAATTTGTGCTGCAAGATGCAGGCGGTGGAGGGGAACACCATGTCGGGCGTGGAGGTGGCGACGATGATGAGGTCGATGTCTTGGGGCCGCTTTCCCGCGGCTTGTAAAGCGTTTTTGCAGGCCTCAAAGGCCAAATCGCTGCTGAAAACACCATCCGCAGCGAAATGCCGAGCGCCAATGCCGGTGCGCTCTACGATCCATTCGTCGGAGCTTTCCACCCCATCAGCGGCGAGTTGGGCGACCAAATCGGCGTTGCTCAAGCGGCGCGGGGGGAGATAAGAGCCTGTACCGGCAATACGGGAATAAACAGTCATGTCAAAGCGTCAAGCGATGGTTTCGGCTGCCATGGCAGCTGCCAACAAAGGCGCTGCGTGGGCCAAACGGCGCTCCACCCGCGCCAGCAATTGGTGCTGGGCGGCATCATACGCACGGCTCAAAGCCACCTCAAACGCCAAAGCATCAGCCGATCCGTGGCTTTTGAACACCAAACCGCGCAAACCCAGCAAGGCCGCGCCATTGTGACGCCTGTGATCAACCAGTTTCTTAAAACCAGTTAGCGCCGGATAAGCGATGATGCCGGCAATTTTCGTGAAGATGTTGACAGAAAAACTCTTTTTCAAGAAGCCACTGATCATGCTTGCCAAACCTTCACTGGCTTTCAGGGCGACGTTGCCGACAAAACCATCACAGACCACGATATCAACTGAGCCGTGGAAAATATCATCGCCTTCGACATTGCCGTAAAAATTCAAATCGCCACTTTTAGCAGCAGATCGCAACAATTCAGCAGTTTTTTTGGTATTTTCGCCGCCTTTGATGTCTTCTTCGCCGATATTGAGCAAGCCCACTGTGGGATTTTCATCGCCATTGAGCACCGACACCAAAGCTGTTCCCATCAAGGCAAATTGCAACAAATGCTGTGGACTGCAGTCCACATTCGCACCCATGTCCAGCATGGTGGTGGCCCCACCCTTGGCATTCGGGAACTGTCCTGCAATGGCTGGGCGGTCAATGCCTTCAAGGGTTTTCAGCACATAGCGGGCAATGGCCATCAAGGCACCGGTATTGCCTGCAGAGACGGCTGCATCCGCCTTGCCATCTCGCACTTGCTCGATGGCGATACGCATGGAGGAATCTTTTTTGCGCCGCAAGGCGACTTCGAGGGGGTCATCCATGGTCACCACCTCGGTGGCAGAGACAACAATGGCGCGGGGGTGGTGAAAGTGATCCAAAGCCTGTGGCAGGCCGACCAACAATAACTGGGCGTCTGGGTGGGCTTGCAAGAATTGCTTGCAAGCCAACAAAGTGACAGACGGGCCATGGTCCCCACCCATGCAGTCGACAGCCAAGGTCACCACAGTTGATTCACCCGTTTGAATAATCTAGCGTGCAATGCAAAAAGCCCGCGCCATGCGATGTGCGACGGGCTTTTTAACGAAACCTGGTTCAGGCTTCGGACTTGGTTTTGAGCACTTTGCGACCGCGGTAAAAGCCGGTGGGGCTGATGTGGTGGCGCAAATGCACCTCGCCAGTGGTGGGCTCTAAGGCCAAACCAGGCACATTGAGTGCGTTGTGTGAACGGTGCATACCGCGTTTGGACGGTGATTTTTTGTTTTGCTGGACAGCCATGACAGGCTCCTGAAGGTCTAAAAGGTTGTGCAATCAGGCAACTGGCCTGCTGCAAAGAATCGAAGATTATAGCGGAAACTGGGTTTTTCACTGTTTGCCCAGCTTCAAGCCAGCCAAAGCTGCAAATGGATGGGGCAAATCTTGGTCCGGCGACTGCGGCAAAGGCTTGTCGCAGGTGGTGTGGCGGGGAATCAAGGGCATGGCCAGCAACAACTCGTCTTCCAGCAAGGTTTGCAGGGTTAACTCAGGTGCGGGCGACAGCAAATCTTCCTCGCAATCGTCGTCCTCGGCCAATGCGGTGGCCTCGTCGGCCACAAACCGGAAATGCCGGTCCACCGACAAATCTACCTGCATAGGCAAGAGGCAACGCTGACAGGTTTGCGCCACCGTCAGGCTTGCTTTCAGGTGAAGCCACAGTTGCTTGAGGGTATCGGGGTGGCGAAGCTGGCTTTGCAATTGCCACTCACACACCGTCGCCTGCCTCTCGGCAGGTGCTAAACATGCCTGCGCCACCCTTGACAACGTTGCAAGCGGTGTACTCTGGGTCGTCGCGCCACCCGCCATGGCCCAAGGCTGCAGTTCGAGCGACAAAAGCGTGTCCAAGGTTTTCATGCGGGTCAGTGTAAGAGAATCCTCCTCATGGCTGATTCACCCTCCCCCCGCACCCTGATCTTGGGTTCAACCTCGCCCTACCGACGCGAACTGTTGCAGCGCTTGCGCATCCCTTTTGAGGTGCAACGACCAGAAGTGGACGAAACCCCCTTTGCCAACGAAACGCCCGTGGCATTGGCGCAGCGACTGGCATTGGCCAAGGCCCAAGCGGTGGCTCAGCGTTTCCCACAAGCCATCGTGATTGGCTCGGACCAAGTGGCTGATTTGAACGGCGAGCCTTTAGGGAAACCGGGCAACCATGCCAATGCGGTCAAGCAATTGACTCGTATGCGCGGACAAACCGTGGTATTCCAAACTGCGGTGTCGGTGGTGTGCCT
>JAIXYA010000091.1 GCA_027490485.1 Comamonadaceae bacterium | reverse complement strand
GTTGGCGTAAGTAGCGCCAAAAACCGCCAATCGCCAACAAAAGCAAGAGAAAAGGTCCGAACCACAAGGGCCATGTCAAGGGCTTGAAGGGCGGTTTGTAGAGCACAAAATCACCATAGCGTTCAACCAAATAGGCTTTGATCTCGGTGTCGGTTTTGTTGTCACGAATGAGTTTACGCACCTCGCGACGCAAGTCTTCAGCTAACTCGGCATGTGAAGAGGACAAGGCCTCGTTTTGGCACACCAAGCAACGCAACTCTTCGGAAATCTTCACCAAACGGGCTTCGACTTGGGGGTCTTGCGCCATGGGTTGAGCCTCCCCTGCCTGCGCCAACCAAGGCATGAGACTCAGGCAAGCCACAAGGAGTGCATGTTTCATGCGGGTTTGTCCAGTTGTTGAATCAAGGGAAGAATCGTTTCAATCAGAATTTCAGGGGTGACAGGGCCTACCCGCTTGTACCGGATGATGCCCTCTTTATCAATCAGGTAAGTCTCCGGCACACCATAAACACCATAGTTGATACCCACACTGCCATCGAGATCCATCACCGACAGCTTGTAGGGGTCGCCAGCTTTCTCCAAAAATTTCAAACTGCGTTCACGGGCGAGTTGCAATTTATCCGCCTCACTGCTGAGTGCGTTGGCGGCTTCGCTGCCTTGCAGTTCTTTGTAACTCAAGCCCACGATGGGAATACGCTGGCTTTTGGCAAACTGCACCAGCAAAGGGTGCTCTTCGCGGCAAGCCACACACCATGTGGCCCAGACATTGAAGATCCACACTTGGCCCTTCATGTCGGCAGGGCTGAAGGGTTTGTCACCACTCAGGGTAGGCAAGCTGAACACCGGCGCAGGTTTACCCACCAAGGGGGAAGGAATTTCGCGCGGGTCGCGCTTTAAACCCACGCCCAGAAATACCACCAAAACGGCGAATAACGCCAATGGAAGCAAAAACTTCTTCATGCCGAACCTGACAAAGCCTCAGATGCGGTACGAACAGACTGTTGGTTGGTATTGCGGCGATAGCGCCTGTCGAGAGCAGCCAACACCCCGCCAAAGACCATGAACAGCACACCCGCCCACAGCCATGGCACGAAAGGTTTGTAGTACACGCGCATGCTCCAAGAAGGCGTGTCTCCCGCCACAGGGTCACCCAATGACACATACAAATCGCGTAAGGGCCCAGTGTCGATAGCTGCTTCCGTCATTGGCATGGCGGTAGAGAAGTAACGGCGTTTTTGCGGACGCAATATTTCAATGACCTGATCGTTTTTCAACACCTCGACCTTGGCTTGCAGGGCTTTGTAATTGGGCCCCATCACGTCTTCCATGCCCACCAAGCGAAAGGTATAGGGGGCAATGGTCACGGTGTCGCCCATGGCCATGCGCACATCGCGTTCGACCTCGTAGGACTTCACGCCGGTGATGCCCAGCACCAGCACCGCCATGCCAAAGTGGGCCAAATGCATGCCCCAAAACGAACCACCAATACGGCCCGGTTTGCGCAAACGCTCCACCACATGCTGCAAACTGCCCAAGCCCACCCACATGCCCAGAAACACGCCCAGCATGGTGCCAGCCGACCAACTGCCCAGCACAAAAGGCAGCACCAAGGCCAACAACAAAGCCGCGCCACCGACAAAGCGCAGTCGCCAAAACACCTCGCTCATGCGGGCCTCACGCCAGTGCGCCACCGTGCCAGGCACCAGCACAAAGAGCAGCGGCACCATGAGGGGCGCAAACACCAAATTGAAATACGGCGGCCCCACAGACAACTTGCCCATATTCAGCGCATCAATGATGAGCGGGTACAAGGTGCCCAGCAACACCGCGCCAGTGGCCACCACCAGCAAGACGCTGTTGAGCAACAAGAAAGACTCTCGCGAGACCAAGCCCATGGTGCCGCCCAAGGTCACCGCAGGCGCTCGCCAAGCAAACAAGGTGAGCGAAGCGCCCACCACCACCGCCAAAAAGATGAGAATGAAAATCCCGCGAGTAGGGTCAGACGCAAACGCGTGAACCGAGGTCAGCACGCCTGAACGAACCAAGAAGGTTCCCAGCAACGACAGCGAAAAAGCCGCAATCGCCAAGAGGACGGTCCATGCTTTGAAGCTGCCACGCTTTTCAGTCACCATCAAAGAGTGAATAAGCGCGGTGCCCACCAACCAAGGCATGAGGGAGGCGTTTTCCACAGGGTCCCAAAACCACCAACCTCCCCAGCCCAATTCGTAGTACGCCCACCAAGAACCTAGGCCAATGCCAAAGGTCAGAAAAGCCCACGCGATAACAGTCCAAGGGCGAGACCAGCGAGCCCACGCGGCGTCAAGTCGCCCCGACAGCAAAGCGGCAATGGCAAACGCAAACGTGACCGACATGCCCACATAACCCATGTAAAGCATGGGCGGGTGAATCACCAAGCCAGGGTCTTGCAACAAAGGGTTGAGATCGCGTCCATCGGCCGGCATGGGAAAGAGTCGGTCAAAGGGGTTGGAGGTGGCCAAGATGAACATCAAAAAACCCACCGACACCAGACCCAAGACCCCGAGCACCCGCGCCACCATGGCCAATGGCAGGCTGGCTGAAAAAATCGCGACTGCTGCAGTCCAACCAGTGAGCATGAGCATCCACAACAACAACGAACCCTCGTGGCCGCCCCATACCGCAGCGAATTGGTAGGCTTTGGGCAGCAAGGTGTTGGAATGCTCGGCGACGTACTTCACCGAGAAGTCATTGCTTAAAAAAGAAGAGGCCAAACAGGCAAAGGCGAAGGACACCAAGACAAACTGCAGCAGCGCAGCCGGACGAGCCAGCGACTGCCACACCACGTTGTGGCGCAAAGTACCGGCCAGCGGCACAGTCCCCAAAAACAAAGCGATAACGGCAGACAGCACCAACGCAAATTGACCAAGTTCAGGAATCATGAGCCACCAGCTTTCAAGGTTTGACAGATTGCGCGGTACGGGCCTGCGCGGCTTCGTCTAAGGCGTGTTGCGCCTCAGGGGGCATGTAATTCTCGTCGTGCTTGGCCAGCACCTCGGAGGCGGTCATCAGACCTTGCGCATCCAAGCGACCTTGCGCCACCACGCCTTTGCCTTCTTTGAACAAATCGGGCAGCAAACCACTGTAGCGCACGGGTATATCTTGGGCGGTATCGGTGACCACAAACGACACATCCGAGCCGTTGCGTTGCAGGCTGCCCACTTTCACCAAGCCACCAATGCGAAAGGTTTTGTTCTGGGGCGCTTCACCTTTTAACACTTGGGTAGGTGTGAAGAAAAACACCAAATTGTTTTGAAACGCGTTCAGGACAAAGGCCGCCGCCAGTGCCAGTACCAGCACACCACCTGCAATCAGCGCAAATCGGGTTTGTCGAGGTGACAAGCTCATCATGGGTTCTCCAAGCTTTGTTCAGCCCGCACCAGTGCCAAGGCGCGGCGGTGGGCCAGGCGGGCCTGCGCCATTTCCACCAGCAGCAGCAAAGCGGTCATGGCCATGCTGCCCCATACATACAGGCCATAGCCACCCATGAACCAAAAATCTGACCAACTCTCCCACCTCATGCTTTGGCTCCTGCAACTTCAGGCAGAGCCTGAACCCAATCGGTATGACGTTCACGCTCGATGATGAGGGTACGAACGCGGTAGCAAACAATGGCCAAGGTGTAAACCCACATGGCCAAGGCCATCAGCAACATGCCCCACAGCATCAACTGCGCCATGCTGGGCGAGCGGGTCAGCGACACCGACGCACCTTGGTGCAAGGTGTTCCACCACTTCACCGAAAAATAAATGATGGGCACATTGATGGCACCCACAATCGCAATCAAAGCCCCCGCGCGGTCAGCGCGACGCACATCGTCAATCGCCGAGGTGAGCGCGATATAGCCAAGGTAGAGGAAAAACAAAATCAACTCGGAAGTTAAACGCGCATCCCAGACCCACCAGGTGCCCCACATCGGCTTGCCCCACAAAGCACCCGTCCACAAGGACAAGAACGCAAAGATGGCTCCTGTGGGTGCCAAAGCGCGGGTCATCATGCCCGATAAGCGGGTGTTGAAAGTCAGGCCCAGCACACTCCAAAACGCCATCGCAAGGTAAATCACCATGGACATCCAAGATACAGGTACATGCACAAAGATGATGCGGTAGCCCTCGCCTTGCTGCGCGTCCGCAGGCGCCAATGCAAAGCCCACCCACAAGCCTGCCACAGTCAGCGCCAAAGCCAAGGCCGCCAACCAAGGCCACAAGCGTCCTGCCAAACCGTAAAAGGTTTGCGGAGCAGCGTAATAGAACCAGCGCATCGTCATTTAGTCATTCCAAGGCAATGCGCAAAGCCGCACTGCACGCCCAAGGGCTGAAAAACACAGCTGGCAACAACATCGCCAGCAAAATTGAAAGATGTGCTTGCGCACCCAAACCACTGTTCAAAGCCTCTACTGCCCCAGCACCAAACACCAGCACTGGTACAAACAAAGGCAGGACCAACAAAGCAAGCAACACACCACCGCCTCGCACCCCTAGGGTAAGTGCAGCGCCAATGGCGCCAATGCAAGACAGCACCGGGGTGCCCAACAAAAGAGAGAGTGCCAACATGCCCAAGGCATCCGAAGGCAAATCGAACTGCAATCCCAACAAGGGGGCCAATGCTACCAAGGGCAAACCAGAAACCAACCAATGCGCGAAGATTTTCCCTAAGACCAAAAGCCCTAAGGGGTGCGGGGACAGAACCAAGTGCTCCAAAGAACCATCTCGCCAATCGTTTTCAAACAAACGTGGCAAGGTGAGCATGCTGGCCAGCAATGCCCCTACCCAGAGTACGCCCGGGCCAATGTGACGCAAAGTGGCGGCTTCGGGGCCGATGGCCAAAGGAAACAAGGCAGCCACCACCACAAAGAAAAACACACCGCTCAACACCTCGGCCTTGCGTCTGAAGGCCAAACGCAGGTCACGCGCCACCAAAGCAAAGAAAGCGTTCATGCGCCCAGCCTCCAAGGCAGCACAGGGCCGCCCAAATCCACTGCTTGGTGGCTGGTAAAGAGCAACAAGCCGTCTTGCGCAAGATGCTGACGCAGCACTTTCTGCAAGGCAAGAACAGCCAGCGTGTCCAGCGCCACAAAGGGTTCGTCCAGTACCCACAAGCGGGCTTTGGACAGCTGCAAACGCGCCAGTGCCACGCGCCGCTTTTGCCCTTGCGACCAGACCCGCAGCGGCAAATGCGATCTGCTGCCAAGACCCTGCGATTGCAGGGCTTGCAAGGCTTGTTCGTGACCGACGGCATGACCCGCCAGTACCGAGGCAACTCGCAGGTTCTCCACAGCCGAGAGTTCGTCTTTCAAGCCCAGGCTGTGGCCCAAATACAGCAAGTCACGCGAGAAAGCATGGCGCACC
>JAIXYA010000233.1 GCA_027490485.1 Comamonadaceae bacterium | reverse complement strand
CAGGCGGGAACCGCCAAGAAAAAAGTGAAAATCAAATCGGTTGCCCTTGCCAAGAAGGTTGCCGTTTCCAAGAAAAAAGCGCGTGTTCAAAAGGCCATTCCTGCTCGGCCCTCCTTTGGCAAATTGGCTGGCTTGCATTCAGTTGATGACGATCAAATTGCACTTAAGTCCAGCGTGGCCTACGTGATCGATCAAGATACGCAGGAAGTCTTGCTCAGCAAAAATGACCAAGCCATTTTGCCGATTGCCTCTATCACCAAGTTGATGACCGCTTTGGTGGTGCAAGAAGCCAATCTCGATATGGACGAGTCCATCACCATTTCTGTTGAAGACATCGATACCGAAAAAGGCAGCGGTTCACGTTTGCGCCCAGGCACCACCTTGACTCGCAGTGAGTTGTTGCATCTGGCGCTGATGTCGAGCGAAAACCGTGCTGCCCACGCCTTAGGGCGCACTTACCCCGCTGGAATTGATGCATTCATTGCGCAAATGAACGCCAAAGCTGCGCAACTGGGAATGCGTGACACCCGTTACGCTGAGCCCACAGGTTTATCGAGCCGCAATCAATCAAGCGCCAAAGACTTGGCCACCTTGGTGGCCTTTGCCGCGAATGATCCCACCTTGCGTCAGTTGTCTACCTCGAATGGTTTCCAAGTCGAAGTAGGTCGCAAAACTTTGAAATACCGCTCTACCAATCGATTGGTCTCCAATCCCAATTGGGATATCGACTTGCAAAAAACCGGCTATATCTCCGAGGCAGGTCAGTGCTTGGTGATGCAAGCCAAGGTGGCTGGTCGTAAATTGATCATGATCTTTCTAGACTCCGCTGGCAAGTTCAGCCGCACCGCAGACGCCGAGCGCGTTCGGCGCTGGGTAGAAACCCGCCATCCGCTCGCTTCTTCCTAGGGCTGGGTTGGATGACCCAGTTGCAGTGAAATTTGCTGGGCAGTGTCCTGTAATTTAGGCAACCACGATTCATCTAGCCGGTCTGCAGGCGCAGAAATCGACAAACCGGCAATCAGCTTGCCTTGGTCATCGTAGATACCGGCGGCCATGCACCTCACTCCCAATTCAAGCTCTTCGTTGTCACTGGCCATCCCTGACTGGCGAGATTTGGCAATCTCTTTTTCCAGCGCAGCCAATTGAGTGATGCTGTTACGGGTATGCCCAGGCAAGCCGGTTCGGTTAGCGTAGGCCCGAACTCGCACGTTGTCGTCGGCGGCTAAAAACAATTTACCTACCGAGGTCAAGTGCAGGGGGGCTCTGCCCCCAATGGCACGCACCACTTGCATACCTGAGCGCTCGCTGTAAGCGCGTTCTATATAGACGATCTCGTCCCCCTGACGAACACTGAGGTTCACCGGTTGTTGGGTAAGTTGATGCAAGTCTTGCATGGGCTCCAGTGCCACATCTCTGACATTGAGCCGCGCTTTGACACAGTTGCCTAACTCCAGCAAACGCATTCCCAGTCGGTAGTGCCCGGACTCGGGGCGGTCGACATAGCGCCCCAGCACCAAATCATTCAAGATGCGATGGGTTGTGGACGGATGCAAGCCTGTCTTTTCGCTGATGTCCTTCAGAGTTGCTGATCCTTCTTTGACCGCCAATACATCTATCAGGGCGAACATACGTTCTAAAACCTGAATGGAGGGAGAAGGGGTATGGCCAGCTGTTACTTTTCGCATGGCGATATCTTACAAGAGCGGTTTCAGACGTCTTCCCACTCACCTTCGACCAGTACTTGGTGGGGGCCAAACTGGGCTTTGTAGTTCATCTTGTTACTTTGGCTGATCCAGTAGCCCAAATACACATAAGGCAAGCCAAGCGTTCGGGCTTGTTCAATTTGCCACAGAATGCAAAAGGTGCCCAAGCCTTTGGCGGCCAAGGGGTCATAAAAGGTGTAAACCGCAGACAACCCGTCATTGAGGACATCCAAAATAGACACCATGCGCAAAGCACCTTCGGGCGTCTCAGCGTCGGGGCTTCGAAACTCCACCAGACGAGAGTTGACTCTGCTTTGCAACAAAAACTGGGTGTACTGTTCCACGCTGTCTTGGTCCATGCCACCACCTGCATGGCGTCCATTTTGGTAGGCGAGGTACAACTGGTAGTGCTCGGGGGCATAAACCAACTTGGATATGCGCGGCTGCAAATCCTCGTGCTGCTTCAAAGCTCTGCGCTGACTGCGTGTTGCCTTGAACTCATTGACCTTGACGCGCAAAGGCACACAGGCACGGCAACCATCGCAATAGGGGCGGTAAGTAAACATGCCGCTGCGGCGAAAGCCTTTCGCTACCAATTCAGAGTAGGTATCGTTGTGGATCAGATGGCTGGGGGTGGCCACCTGAGACCTGGCCTGTCGATCAGGTAAGTAGCTGCAAGGGTAGGGCGCTGTTGCATAAAACTGCAACGATTGAAGCGGCAAATCCTTGAGATGGGTCACGGCGAAGCGGTAGGTGTTGAAAGTTCAGCCCAGTATAAAGGGTCGAATTGCCAACGCAATGGTGGCAGCGCTTGGGCAACGCGGATATGTTCAAGAAACTCACGTCTGGGTAGCTCGCCGCCTCCCATCAAAGCCAAGTGGTGGGTGTTTTGTTGGCAGTCCACCATACTGACTTGGTGGGCTTTACAAAAAGCCACCAAAGCGGCCAAAGCGATTTTGGAGCCATTGGGTACCAAGCTGAACATGGACTCACCAAACACGGCATGTCCGATGCTGACGCAGTAAAGACCGCCCTTTAGCTGGCCATCTATCCAAGTCTCCACGCTGTGGGCAAAACCGGCGGCATGCAAGGCCTTGTAAGCGCTGACCATGTCAGCCACGATCCAGGTGCCGTTTTGCCCAGGACGAGGCGCATTCGCGCAATGCTCAATGACCGCATCAAATGCGGTGTCGATACGGATCTCCCAATTTTGATGCGCCTTCATCCATTGCCGCAGGGAGCGGTGGAAGCGGAAATGCGCGACCTGCAAGACCATCCGAGGGTCAGGGCTCCACCACAGCACGGGTTGACCAGCGCTAAACCAAGGAAAGCAGCCTTTGCTGTAAGCTTCCCGAAGACGCTCCACAGCCAGACCACCGCCTGCAGCAAGTAAGCCCGCCACGCCATGGGAACCATCCCATGCCGTTGAAGGGTCTGGCAGCGGATCATGGGGCCCCAGATAAATCAGGGCTGGCTGGTT
>JAIXYA010000069.1 GCA_027490485.1 Comamonadaceae bacterium | reverse complement strand
GGGTTGATGGCCGCGTCGGTTTGGATGAAATTCTCAAAGGTGTTGATGCCCAGTTGGTTGCGTCCCAGTGCAGAAATGATGCCGCTGGTGACGGTTTGACCCACACCAAAAGGGTTGCCTATGGCCAAAACAATGTCACCCACTTGGACCTGCTCGGAATTGTTCATCACCATCACAGGCAATTTTTCTAGGTTGACTTTGAGCACAGCCAAGTCGGTTTCGGGATCGGTGCCGATGACCTTGGCTTGCGTTTGGCGGCCATCGTTGAGCTTCACCAAAATTTCATCTGCCGCTTCCACCACATGGTTGTTGGTGAGAATGTATCCCTGTGGGCTGACGATGACGCCGCTGCCTAAGCCGGTTTGGGCCGAGTCATCTTGGTCCCCAAAAAAATAGCGAAACCATGGGTCTTTGTTCTTTTCGAGTCCGGCTTTTTGCGATGTGTTGATACTGACCACCGCTGGAGAAGCTTTCTTGGCAGCGAAACTCAAACTGCCAGCGCTTACGGTGGGCGAGATGGCGCCTGGGGCGACTTCAAAAACTTGCAGATCGGTATTCCAACTGGGTCTTTGGACCCACTCGGGTTTGAGTGTGATCAGCACAAACCAAACAGCCACCAAGACGGTGACCGTTTGTGCAAACAATAGCCACAGGCGCTTCATGATGCGTTTGAATCAGCCTCTTTTGGCTCGTCAGGGGCTTGGGTATGGCGTATGAAGATTTGGGCTGCCCAAATGCCTATCTCATAAAGAATACACATGGGGATCGCCAAAGCAAGCTGCGACACCACGTCAGGTGGCGTCACCACCGCCGCGATGATGAAAGCCAAAACAATGAAGTAAGAGCGAAAAGCCTTGAGTTTTTCAATGCTCACCACTCGCATGCGTGCCAACACAATGACCACAATGGGCACTTCAAACGACAAGCCAAAAGCCACAAACATGGTCAGCACGAAGCTTAAATAGGCCTCGATATCAGGCGCAGCGGTGATGCTTTTGGGCGCAAAGCCTTGGATGAATTTAAAAACTTGGCCAAAGACGAAAAAGTAACAAAACGCCACACCGATGAAAAAAAGCACCGTGCTGGAAAACACCAAAGGCAAAACCAGCTTCTTTTCATGGGTGTACAAGCCTGGGGCCACGAAGGCCCAGCCTTGGTACAGCACCACGGGCAAGGCAATCAAAAAAGCCGTCATCAGCATGATTTTCAAAGGCACGATGAAAGGCGAAATCACCGAGGTGGCGATCAATCGGGTGCCTTCAGGAAGTTGAGCGACCAAGGGGGCCGCCAGAAAATCGTAAAGCTCAGCAGGCCCAGGGTACAGGCTTAAAACAATACAAACCAACGCGACGGCAAGCGTCGCCTTGACCAAACGATCGCGCAACTCCTTGAGATGCTGCACAAAGGGTTGTTCTGTGCCGGTGAGTTCGTCGGTGTCTTTGGTGGAAGAGTCAGCCATAAAGGTCTAGTTGTTGCCCATGCCAGAGGGTGGGCGAAATCGGGCCACCCTGGCTGCACCCGATAAGGCGCGGGTACGCACACCTTGGCGTGATTTGAACCACTGCGGCGTGGCCGAGCGCTTGACGCGCCAATTTTTGCCGGGGTGCTGGTAACTGGGTGGCGGGGGCGTCCATTGGTAGGGTTGGTAGCCGTCTTCCGCCTGACCATCCATGTCCAAACTGGCCACGCCTTGGTTGAGCTTGGTGGTGGCAGTCAGCACGCTTTTTTGCACATCGGTCATGGCGCTGTCCATGGTTTCCTTCATTTTCTTGAGGTCTTCCATGTCCATCGAACGGTTCACTTCCGCCTTGACATCTGACACATAGCGCTGCGCCTTGCCAAGCAAGGTGCCTATGGTTCTGGCCACCCTGGGCATCTTCTCAGGACCGATCACCACCAGTGCCACAGCACCGATGAGGGCCAGCTTGGAGATTTCCAGGTCAAACATCGCTTAAGGCTTTTGCTTGGCTTCAACGTCGATGGGCGCTTTGTCTGCGTTGGGGTTGGCATTGGCGGCCACTTGCTGGGCCGGTGCGCTGGCTGGGTCTTCGGGCGCAGCAGAACCGTCTTTCACGCCGTCCTTGAAACCCTTGACAGCACCACCTAAGTCAGCGCCAATGTTTTTGAGTTTTTTGGTGCCAAACACCAAAACAATGATTAAGAGCACGATTAACCAGTGCCAAATTGAAAATGATCCCATGGGATGCTCCTGAATGAAGAGAGGAATTCTAGTCTTAGCCGCGTAACCATGGGCGGGGGCCGCCCATGACATGCCAATGCAGATGGTGAACCTCTTGTCCGCCCTCGGTGCCGGTGTTGGTCACCAGCCTAAAACCACCCTCGGGGTAGGGGTTCACGCCCTCTTGCAAGGCCAGTTTGGGGGCGAGCAACAGCATGCGCCCCAACAGCGCTTGGTGCTCGGGGCCGACCTGCGCCATGGACGGGATATGCAGCTTGGGGATGATGAGGAAATGGACAGGCGCCCACGGGTTGATGTCGTGGAAAGCAAAAACCTCTTCGTCTTCATAGACTTTTTTGCTCGGTATCTGGCCGGCAACGATTTTGCAAAAGATGCAGTTGGGGTCGGTGTGCATGGTTCGTTCTCTAAAAAAGATTATTCTGTGCCAGCTTCACGGGCTTGCGCTTTGCGCAAGGCTTTTTCTTCCAAGCCGCTCAAACCCTCGCGGCGCGATAGTTCTTGCAGCACGTCCTCGGGGCTTAAGTTGTAGTGGGACAGCGCCACCAAGCTGTGGAACCACAGGTCGGCCATTTCGCCCACCAGTTTGTGCGGGTCGCCGCCATGGTCGAGGTCTTTGGCGGCCATTACTACCTCGGTGGCTTCCTCGCCAATTTTTTTCAAAAACGCGTCAGGGCCTTTGTGCAGCAAACGCGCCACATAGCTGGCGTCGGGGTTGCCCCCGTTGACCGCTTTGCGGCTTTCAATCACCGCGGCCAAGCGGTT
>JAIXYA010000263.1 GCA_027490485.1 Comamonadaceae bacterium | reverse complement strand
TGCAGATTGGCTCTAACACCATCACCGATTTAGATATTTCCACCATGGATACCACCACGCTGGAAGCCTTTGCCAAAGAGCTGAAAACCAATATCCAAACTGAGTTGACCTCGCAGGGTTGGTCGTCTTTTGAAGCCAGTTTTGTCAATGTGGAAGTTTACCAAGCTGGAAATCCTGCTGTCGATACAGGTCTCAAAATCACGGATGGCTCTGGCAATCAAATCACTCAATTCACCATCGCACGAAGCCCCACCGATTCCGCACCTATCGTGGGTGCTGCTGCAGGTTCAAGCTTGGCACTGGACAACGTGGCATTTTCTGAAACCCGCTTTGGCAGTGAAAACAGGCTCAACCATTTCAAAGATTTCACCGTCAACCTGACCACACCAGACGGTGTGAAGCTGACCAAGACCATCACCATGGCCAGTATTTTGGCGACCGACGCGGCAAATGCAACGCCCATGCTGACCAACTTTGACCCAACGGATACAGAAAACGGTCCAGATCAACTCACTGCTTTGGCGGAGTACATGGATGCGGCGATCAATGTCTTGACCGGTTGGACCAACACCGAAACCGGCCTCACAGCCAGCAGAGCCACTGGCGACACGCTGACATTGGCGTGGGAGCCTGACACCAGCAGTTTCACCATTGCCACAGAGGCTAGCAGCGGCACCTTTGTGTCGGGCATGTCTTTGAGCTTGAACACCAGCGACCTTAGCTTTGGCAGCTTGCTCACCAAGGGTGGCGCCATCAGCATCGTGGCCCCCGAGCTGGACTCAGGTGGCGCGGTTACAGCAGGCGGCTCATTGACTTTGTCCAATGTCAGCTTTCCGCAGTCTGTCGAAGCAGTGGGGGACGAGTTTGAGTCGTTCACCTTCACATTGAACGGCAGGGACTATCCCACCACAGGCGTCATCTCCTTGGATACGTTGAACCTCAGCAGCTCTCCCATGACCGATTTGGCCGCGGCTTTGCAAGCCAAGATTCGATCAACATTAAAAACCAGTGACGGTACCGCCTGGGATGACACCCGTACCAGCAAGATCAATGTTTCTGTGATCAACGGTAAAGACCTGAAAATCACTGACGCTGGTGGCGCAGAGATCACTGGTTTTGAGCTAAATGCCAAGGCCAGCGCTGCCGCCACAGTCTCCACTGGCGCACAAAGTTACAGCATTGCCAAGCTGGGCAACCAAGTCACTGCCAGCTACGACCCTGTGTCACAAAAATTCAACTTCACCCCACCTTTGGGCAGTGGCACCATCGTGGCGTTGTCAGGTATCAATAACCAGCTGGGCATCACCTCGCCCATCACCCAAGACGCGGGTAGCGATGCGCTGAGTACCGAGGGCGCACCTGCCATCACCAACAGCTATATACGACCCTTGAAGATGCAGCGCTATGGCATGAAGGTGGAGTACGACACAGTGAACGAAAAATTCATTTTCAAGTCGGGCTCTACTGGTGACGACTCCAGCATCAAACTGACAGACCCCAGCACCTATGCTTCCGAGCATTTTGGCTTGTTGGCAGACGGTAACTACGAGGTAAAGATCTCGTCCACAGCAGTACGCGGTATCGCATCTCAGCCTGCGGTGATGCAAGGCTCGCCCTTGGGTATCAACGCCAATAACAACTTCAGCGTCAACCTAACGAACAACAAATTCGTGGTGTCGGTGGACGATGTCAAAGGCACGGTTTACCTGGAACCCAAAGACACTTACACCATTGACAGCTTTGTGCTGGCGCTGCAAAACGGCATCAACCGCTTGGCGGGTCCTGCAGACCAAAATGGTTTGACTGGCTCCATGGTCTCAGGTGTGAAAGTGGCTTACGACAGCGCTAGCAACCGCTTGAAATTCACCTCTGGCACAGCGTCTACCAACTCATTCATCAAGGTGTCCGGCGACAGCCAGTGGGGCTTGGCGAATGTGGAAGGTGGCCGTGGTGCCACCTCCAGCTGGATCAAGCCCACGCAATACACCCAAGTGGTCAATGGCGTGGCCGTGGCACAGTACATCGACGAGTTTGGCAATGAAACTTTCAGCCCTGATGGCTTTAAATCCTTGCCTGAATGGTCACCCATCTTCTTGGAAAAAGGCGAACTCACCTTTGACACCGGCGGTAACTTGGTGTCTCCTAAACAAGGTTCGCAGTTGGACACGGTGTACCTGCCAGACGGTAAGGGCGCTTTGACCATCAACATCAATTACTCCAAGTCCACCCAGTTCTCCTCGCCTTATGCGGTGTTGTCACAGTCGCAAGACGGTGCGCCCGAAGGTGACTTGGTCGGCCTGTCTATGGGCGACGATGGCTTGGTGAATGCTTCTTACTCCAACGGTTCACAAAAATCGCTGGGCAAGGTGGTCTTGGTCAACTTCACCAACCCCACCGGTTTGCGCCAGATTGGTGACACCAGCTATTACAAATCCGCTTCGTCTGGCACTCCTAAGTACGGTGAGGCCGGTTCAGCAGGTTTCGGCACGGTGCGCTCTGGCGCGACCGAGCGTGCCAACGTGGACTTGACGCAGGAATTGGTGGACTTGATCACCGCGCAGCGTAACTTCCAGGCCAATGCCAAGGCGATTGAGACCAGCACCACGCTGACCCAATCCATTATTCAAATCAGAGCGTAAAGCCCCTCCTTAGAGAATCGACATGGATCGCTTAGCCTTTAACGCTTCTGCTGCAATTACCGAAATGCGTTTGGCTCGTCAGGCCTTGGCCAATGAAATGGCCAATATGACGACCACGGGCTTTAAGCGCTCCTACGATGTCTCGCTCAAAGCTTTCAGAGCCGAAGGCGAGGGTTTTGACTCCAACTACCAACCCCAAGCCGTACATATGGACTTCATCAAGTTGGCCCCCGGCCCCTTGATGGCAACAGGCCGCGACTTGGACATTTTGATGAACGACCAGACCGTCTTGGGTGTGCAAGCCCCTAATGGTGAGCTGGCGTTTACCCGCCGCGGCGATTTGCAAGTCAATGTCAATGGCGTGCTGCAAACCGGCAACGGCCATCCTGTCTTGGGCGATAACCAGTCGCCGATTGCCGTTCCTCCCGGTTTCAAGGTCATGATTACCCAAGAAGGCGGCATCTTTATCCACGACCCCAACCTCCCAGGTGTTCAGCCCCAGACCCAAATTGGCCAGCTTTTGCTGCGTGACGCCAGCAAAACCCCCTTGACGCGCCGCGAAGATGGCTTATTCAAAGCGCACGATAAACCGACAGGCGCGGATTTTGCTTCAGGTCCTATAAGGGCGTCAGTCACGACACAGGCTCTCGAGGGCAGCAATGTCAGCCCCACCGAGGCCATGGTCAAACTGATCGAGCAGTCCCGCATGTTTGAGCAGCAGGTCCGGATGGTGAAAGCCAGCCAAGAAAACGACCAGTCTGGTTCTTCCATGCTCAAACTGGCCAATTGATGGGAAGCGCCCTAGGCGCTGATTTTTTGAAGAACAGGGGTTAAGCAATGGATGCAGCTTTATGGGTTTCCAAGACCGGCTTGGATGCGCAGCAAACGCGCATGAATGTCATTTCAAACAACTTAGCCAACGTTTCCACAACGGGCTTTAAGCGCGACCGCGCGGTGTTTGAAGACTTGCTTTACCAAAATATCCGCCAAGCGGGTAGCCAAAGCACCGCCAACACCCAGTCACCCACCGGTTTGATGCTGGGCACGGGTACCAAAGCGGTGGCCACTGAAAAGTTGCACCTCCAAGGAAACATGGTCAACAGCCAAAACCCTTTGGATGTCGCCATCATGGGCGACGGATTTTTCCAAATCCAGCAACAAGACGGCACCATCGCCTACACCCGCGATGGCGCATTCAAACTGTCGGGAACCGGACAACTCGTCACCTCCACCGGCTTTTTGCTCGAACCCAATATCACCATTCCCAACAACGCCTCATCTTTAACGATTGGCCGTGACGGCACCGTCTCCGTCGAACTCGTCGCAGGCGGTGGCCAGCAGGTCTTGGGCCAGATCCAAATTGCCAAGTTCATTAATCCAAGTGGTTTGAAACCCTTAGGAAACAACTTGATGGCCGCCACTGCTTCCAGTGGTCAGGTGCAGTTGCTGCAGCCTGGCACCGTGGGTGCAGGTGTGTTGAACCAAGGCGCTTTGGAAGCGTCCAACGTGAACGTGGTGGAAGAGATGGTCAACATGATCGAGACCCAACGCGCTTACGAGATCAATTCCAAGTCCATCGAAGCGGTCGACGGCATGCTCAAGTATTTGAACCAGAACCTTTGATTGAATTAGGTTAAACCATCATGAAAAAACTTTTTTCTGTACTGACGCTCTTAGCTGTGTTGCAAGGCTGTGCCTCGCACGAGCCGGTGTTGTCCAGCTTGTCGCCTTCACCCGATTTCGCGCCGGTCTACCCATTGGTTAAAGACCAAACCGCGCCTGCGACCGGTGGCATTTACGGCAACCGCCAAAGCGATGCTTGGTTTGGCCGTGGCCGCAACTACCAAATCGGTGACCTCATCACGGTGATGCTGAACGAATCCACCCAAGCTGACCGCAGCCAAAAAACCGATGTCAGCCGTGACGCCAGCAACACCGCTTTGCCCTCAGGTGCGAACACCTTGCTGGGCAATGTCCATCCCTTTTTTGATGGCCTGAGCTTGAACGCCGCCAAGACGGCCAGCGCTGGCAAAGGCTCGGCTGCACAAGCGGCCAGCTTGACCGGTTCTGTCACTGTCACTGTCACCGAGATTTTGGCTAACGGCAATTTGGTCGTGCGTGGCGAGAAAAAACTGGGGCTTTCCGAAGGCACTGAAGTGATTCAAGTGGCCGGCGTGATTCGCCCCCAAGACATCGGCCCCAACGGCACGGTGCAGTCCTTGCGTTTGGCGAATGCCCAAATTTCTTACCGTGGTTCTGGCGACTTGGCTGCTGCCAGCAAACCCGGCTGGGGAACCAGCGCCTTGTTGAAATTTTGGCCCTTCTAAACCGCAACTGAAACGCCATGAAAACCTCCTTCATCAAAACCTGTTTGCTGAGCTTGGCCTGTGGCTTGGCCATGCCCGTGTGGGCTGACCGTGTCAAAGACTTGGTGACCGTGGCGGCACAACGCCCCAACCAGTTGATCGGTTTTGGCTTGGTCGTCGGTTTGCAAGGCAGTGGCGATGATGCCTCTGTACCCTTCACCACGCAAAGCATGAAAGCCATGCTGGCACAAATGGGCGTACGCATTGACGGCCCCATGTCTGACTTCGAGCAAGCTGCGTCTGCCAGTCGAATCGATATCAAAAATGCGGCTGCCGTGATGGTGACAGCCGACTTGCCAGG
>JAIXYA010000158.1 GCA_027490485.1 Comamonadaceae bacterium | reverse complement strand
TGGTTGTAGCGGCGCACCGGGGCGCCACTGTCAATCGCACGGGTGGCGATTTTGTGACCCGGTGGGATCAGGCCACGCACCGTGACGCCCTCCACCGTGGCGCCTGAGAGCAGTTGTTGGCGGCTGATGACCACGTCATCGGCAGAGTGGAGGCGAATGCAATTGTTCATAAAAAAACCGGAATCAAGAAGCCATCAAGCGGGGCAACCACAGGGCAATGCTGGGCACATAAGTGATCAAGATCAAACTGCCCAACAAAGGAACCAACCACGGCAAGATCGCCATGGTGGTGCGCTCCACACTCAGGTTGGCGACACGTGCCAGCACGAACAACACCATGCCCATGGGTGGGTGCAACAAACCAATCATCAGGTTCAACACCATGATCAGACCAAAGTGAACCAAGTCAATGCCCAGTTGTTGGCAGATGGGCACCAAAATCGGCACCAGAATGGTGATGGCGGCGGTAGGTTCCAAAAAGCAGCCCACAAACAGCATGAGCAAATTGGCCAGCAACAAAAACTGCCAAGGCTGGTCGGTGACACCCAAGACCCATTGGCCAATGGCGGCTGTCACGCCTGTGGCAGTGAGCAACCAACCAAAAATGCTGGCAGCGGCCACGATGAAGAGCACTGTGGCGGTGGTCTCAACCGTGTCCAAGCAAATCTTCACAAACAGCTTGAAATGCAAAGTCCGATACCAGAGAAAACCCAAAATCAGCGCCCACACGCAAGCAGCGATAGCGCCTTCTGTCGGCGTGAACACACCGGTGGTCATGCCGCCAATCAAGAGCACAGGCGTCATGATGGGCAATACGGCTTGAAAGTTGAACACCTTGTCAGCTACAAACAGCAGCACCAATCCCACCAGTACCGTTAACTGCGCATGGGTACCGACTTCGGTGACCAGCAACCAAATCGTCACAGGCCACGCAATCACCACCAAGGTTTCAAGCAATGCTTTGAGGAGCTTGGGCCACTCCAATTTGACATCGCCGCCCCAACCGTTTTTGTGGGCGAAGTAAGCCACGGTAAGCATCATCAGCAAGGCCATGACAACGCCTGGAAAAATACCCGCCAAAAACAGCGCACCCACAGACACATTGGCCATCATGCCGTAGATCACAAACGGCAGGCTGGGCGGAATGATGGGTCCCAAGGTGGCAGACGCAGCAGTCACGCCCACGGCGAATTCAGGGTCGTAGCCGTGGTCGGTCATGGCTTTCACCTCGATGGTGCCCAAACCTGCTGCATCAGCGATGGCCGTGCCACTCATGCCCGCAAACACCACCGACCCCACTACGTTCACATGGCCCAAGCCGCCTTTCAACCAACCCACCAGCGCCAATGCGTAGCTGTAGATGCGGTGGGTGATACCAGCGGTGTTCATCAGGTTGCCAGCCAAGATGAAAAAAGGCACGGCCAGCAGTGGAAAGCTGTCAATACCCGAGACCATGCGGTGCACCACAACAAAAGGCGGCGAGCTGGGTACGAACAGCAAGTAAATGAGAGAGGCGGCCGCCATGGCCATGGCCACCGGCAAGCCGCCGCTCAACAAAAACAGAAAAATGATTTTTAACATGCGAACCCTAGGCAGGCTTAAGACAGATTGGCAGTGCGTTCCAGCACGCTAAAGCCTTGTTGCCAGTGACGCCACATGACCCACAGGCTACGCCAGGTCATCAGCACAAAGGCCAGCAACACCACGCCGTAGACGATGTTCATGGGCAGGTTGACGATGGTCATTTGGTAGCTGCCCATTTTTTGCATCAGCAACCACGTCAGCCAACTGGCTGATGCCAAAAAAGCCACCCGCAGCGCATCGGTCAGCAAAGACAGGCTGCGCGACAAACCCTGGGGCATGAAGCGGTAGAAAAAATCCACTTGAATATGGTTGTTTTTGGCGACACCTATGACCGCACCTACAAACACGGTGGCAATCAGCAGGTAGCGGGCAATTTCTTCTGTCCAAGCGGCTGAATCGTTGAAGACATAGCGGGTGATGAACTGGTAGAGCACGGTCAAGCCCAGCGCCCAGAAAAACAGCAAGGCTAGCCAAGCTTCGGCGATGGTGTTTGAGAGGTCTACAGTAGCGTCTGCATCGCCAAAAGATGCGGCCAGCTTATCGAGATCGGAACTCATTTGGCGGTCTGCACCCGGTCATAGTCTGCGCGTGACAGACCCAAGCTTTCCACAGGCTTGTTTTTCAGGACCGTGTCTTGAAAGCTTTTGCGGTTGACTGCGACCACTTGCAAGCCTTTTTTCTTGAAGATGTCGATCAACTCAGCTTCGCGTTTTTTGACTTTGGCGGTGGCCATGGCTGCGGCTTCTTGCATCACCTCGGTGAACATTTTTTGCTCGGCGGGGTTGAGTGTGCTCCACACATGGGGTGCGACCATGGTGACCAAGCCGTCCACGATATGCCCCGTCAGCATGATGGCTTTTTGCACTTCAAAGAACTTTTTGGCTTCAATGGTGGTCAGCGGATTCTCTTGGGCATCCACCGTGCCATTTTGCAGAGCTAAATACACCTCGGCAAAGGCGATGGGCGTGGGGTTGGCACCGCAGGCTTGCCAAGTGGCGGTGTAGGCCGGTGCATCAGGCACACGGATTTTCAAGCCTTTGATATCTGAGCATTGGTTAAAGGTTTTTTGTGCTGTGGTGTGACGTGCGCCGTAGTAGGTGTAAGCCGTGACTTGAATACCGCTTTTATTGCGAAACTCGTTCACCATTTCTTGAAACAAGCTGCTTTTGGAATAGGCCAGCAGGTGGTCACCATCACGAAATATGAAAGGGTAGTAAGCGATGCCAAACCGGGGGTAGCTGCGTGCGGCAAAAGAGGGGCCGCCAATCACGATGTCCACCGAACCCAAGGTCAGGCCTTGGTTTAAGTCGGTTTCTTTGCCCAAGCTAGAGGCAGGAAACACTTGAATATCAAATTTACCCTTGCTGCGTTTCTTGATTTCTTCAGCCGCCCACACCGATTCGGTGTGGTAGGGCTCAGAGGCTTCATACACATGGGCCCATTTGAGCTTTTGCTGAGCTAAAGCCACAGCAGGCATACCGGCAGCGACCGCCAGCAACATGCCCAACACGGGACGAATAAAGGACAGTAAACGCATGGTGCAAAGCTTTCAGGGAAAGGGGAATACTTGCATGCACCATACCGCTGCGTCAAGGCGGTATTCATCCGCATAAACCCGTAGCCAAAGGCTTCGCAGCAAAGGCCTATCATCCTTGTTTGTGCCATGGGCTTGAAAAATTCAGGAAAACAGATGCGATTACAGGGCAAACACATACTCATCACCGCGGCTGGTCAGGGTATCGGCAAGGCAACGGTGTTGGCCATGGTGGCCGAGGGTGCAACGGTTTGGGCGACCGACGTCAATCCCGTTTTGCTAGAAGCTTTCAAGGGCATGGACCACGTCCACACTGCGGTGTTGGATGTGATGGACAAAGCGGCTATCCAAGCGCAGATGGCCGCCATGGACCGCATTGATGCCTTGTTCAACTGCGCTGGCTATGTGCACAGCGGTACCGCTTTGACGGCCACCGATGAAGACTGGGACCTGGCGTTCAACCTCAATGTGCGTTCACAGTTTTGGGCGATTCAAGCGGCTTTGCCCAAGATGATTGCGCAAGGCGGGGGCAGCATCATCAACATGGCCAGCGTGGCCTCTAGCGTCAAAGGCTTGCCCAACCGCTTTGTGTATGGTGCAAGCAAAGCAGCTGTCATTGGCCTGACCAAAGCGGTGGCGGCAGACCATGTACGCCAAGGTATTCGCTGCAATGCGATTTGCCCCGGCACCGTCGACACCCCCTCGCTGCAAGACCGCATCAACAGCCAAGCCGATCCGGTGCAAGCGCGTAAAGATTTCATCGCACGGCAACCCATGGGTCGCTTAGCTCAAGCCCATGAAATAGCACCCATCGTGGTGTTTTTGGCCAGTGACGAATCGCAATTCACCACTGGTCAAGCCTATTCGGTTGACGGTGGCATGACCATTTGAACCTCAAGGAACGGCAATGAACCAGTTAGATATGCAAGGCCGCCACGCGGTGGTGACCGGTGGGGCGAGTGGTTTGGGCTTTGCGATGGTCGAGCGCTTGCTGCGCTCAGGCGCACAAGTCACGGTGTGGGACTTTGACGTCGCTGGCATGGCCAAGGCTGAAGCCGAATTCAAACAAGCCGTGCCTGGCGCGGTGGTGCACAGCGTGAAAGTGGATTTGACCCAGCATGCTGAAGTGGTGGAAGCGGTCAAGCAAAGCATTGCATTTGCGCCTGTGGACGCCTTGGTCAACAGCGCGGGTATTTCCGGCCCGAACATGAAATCCTGGGACTACCCACTGGCCGATTGGCACAAGGTGTTTGACATCAATGTCAACGGCTTGTACTACTGCTGCCGCGAACTGGCGCCGCACATGAAAGCGCGTAACTATGGGCGCATTGTGAACATCGCTTCAGTGGCGGGCAAAGACGGTAACCCCAATGCCAGCGCCTACAGTGCCAGCAAAGCCGCCGTGATTGCGTTGACCAAATCAATGGGAAAAGAGTTGGCTGACACCGGTGTACGCGTCAATTGCGTAACCCCAGCGGCAGTGAAGACCCCCATCTTTGACCAACTCACGCCGGAGCACATACAGTTCATGTTGAGCAAAATTCCCATGGGCCGCTTTGGCACCCCAGACGAAATTGCCGCCATGGTGGCTTGGTTGTGTACCGAAGATTGTTCGTTTTCAACCGGTGCGGTATTCGATTTGTCTGGTGGTCGGTCCACTTATTGATTTTTTACAGGAGCAAAAATGAAACTTGTGCGCTATGGCCAAATGGGCCGCGAAAAACCCGGCCTCATTGATGCAGACGGCAAGCTGCGTGACTTAAGCCAGGTCATCGCCGATGTCACACCAGAGCACTTGAGCGACAAGGCTTTGGCCAAACTCGCACGCATCAAAACCGCTTCTTTGCCGCTGGTCAAGGGCAAGCCGCGCATGGGTTGTCCCATCAGCCATGTCGGCAAATTCATCGCCATTGGCTTGAACTATGCCGACCATGCGGCAGAATCCAATATGCCTATTCCCAAAGAGCCCATCGTGTTCATGAAGGCCAATAGCTGTGTACAAGGCCCCAACGACGACATCATGTTGCCCAAAGGCTCGGTCAAGTCGGACTGGGAAGTCGAGTTGGGCGTGGTGATTGGCACACGTGCCAGCTATGTCTCGCAAGCACAAGCCCTGAACCATGTGGCGGGCTACTGCACCATCAATGATGTGTCAGAGCGTGAGTACCAGCTCGAGCGAGGCATGACTTGGGACAAGGGCAAGGGATGCGACACGTTTGGTCCCATCGGCCCTTGGTTGGTCACCCGCGATGAAGTACCCCAGCCTCAGCGCTTGTCTATGTGGCTCGATCTCAACGGCGTTCGCATGCAAACCGGCAACACCAAAACCATGGTCTTCAATGTGGCCAAGCTGGTCAGCTACGTCAGCCAGTTCATGACCTTGATGCCCGGTGACGTCATCACCACTGGCACCCCTCCAGGGGTCGGCATGGGCATGAAGAAGAACGGTAAACCCGCACCCGTGTTCTTGAAAGCGGGTGACACCATGTCCTTGGGGATTCAGGGTTTGGGCGAGCAACACCAAAAAGTGGTAGCGTACAAAAAGCATTGAAAAGGCATGATGTGAAAAAAGCGGTCCTTGTATTTCTCTCCTTGGTGCTGTTGCACGGGACCGCTGTCACCCAAACCCCGTCTGATAAGGAAGTGA
The DNA here is from genome assembly GCA_027490485.1 of Comamonadaceae bacterium. Lineage (GTDB taxonomy): Bacteria > Pseudomonadota > Gammaproteobacteria > Burkholderiales > Burkholderiaceae_C > Limnohabitans. The sequence continues at coordinate 8,857 of JAIXYA010000158.1, read as the reverse complement.
TTCCGCAGGAGGTTTACAGGCAACCCGTGGCTGGCTTGACGGCCAAACAAAAGCAAGTCTTTTTGCATGGCGAGCGTGTGTTCACCAATTTTTGGATGGCGGTGAACAACCCTGTCATCCCTTTGGTGTGGGACTTGTCTCAGCCTGGGCCTGCGGGCGGCGAGTGGGGTCTGGGCCCGATGTTCTTGGCCACCAACTGCGCGGCTTGCCATGTGAATGCAGGACGCGGCAGGGCTTTAGACAACAGCACCAGCTTGGCGGTTCAACATGTGTTGCGCATTTCATTGCCGGGTGAGGGGCCGCATGGTTCGCCCAAACCTGATCCCCACTATGGCACTGACATTCAAATGTTTGACACCGTCACCCGCAAAGACCCCGAGGCACGGGCCGGTGAAGCCGAGGTGTACATCGATTGGCTCGTCAAGGATTTCACGTTTCCCGATGGTGAAACTCTGGCGTTGCGCCAACCCAAGGTGCGCATTGAAAAGCTGAACTTTGGTCCATTGGCCGATGGCGTGATGATGTCGCTGCGCAACAGCCAAGCCATGGTGGGCATGGGTTACCTAGAGGCCATTGCAGAAAAAGATATTTTGCAAGTGGCACAACAGCAAAAGGCGCAGGGTTTGAATGGCCGGCCTAACTATGTACGCGACGACATCAACAAGAAACAAGCCATGGGACGGTTTGGTTGGAAAGCCAACCAGCCCAGTATTCGACAACAAATTGCGGCAGCGTTTGCGGCAGACATAGGCGTCACGTCTTCGCTTTACCCGTTCACCGAATGCACGCCAGTGCAGCACGAGTGTTTGGCGGCCATCAAAGCCCCTAAACCGGAATTGCGCCCAGATATGTGGGACGCCCTCACGTTTTGGACGCAAGCCTTGGCCGTGCCTGAACGTCGCGACACCGACAAGCCCGAGGTTCAACGTGGGGAGGCCTTGTTCACCTCTTCTGGTTGTGCCATGTGCCATGTGCCCGAATGGCGCACCGGAAAATATGCAGCGGTACCCAGCATTGCCAACCAGCGCATTCGTCCCTACACCGACTTGTTGTTGCATGACATGGGGCCGGATTTGGCCGATGGTCGCCCCGATTTCAAAGCCGGTGGCAGCGACTGGCGCACCCCGCCTTTGTGGGGTATTGGTTTGTCCAAGCAGGTGAGTGCCAGCACCTCGTTTTTGCATGATGGGCGTGCGCGTAACTTGCTCGAAGCTGTTGTGTGGCACGGCGGCGAGGCCAAGGCGTCGCGTGACAAGTTCAGCGCTTTACCCGCTGAGCAGCGCAAAGACTTGATCACGTTTTTAGAGTCGCTGTAAACACGTCATTGCGAGAAGCTGTCATTGCGAAGGGCTCAGCCCTGAAGCAATCCAATGGCCAGCGTCGCAGGTCGGCCGTAGCCGACGTTGTGCAAGCATGGAGGCGAGGCCGAGCCTGCGGCGCGGGCCGTGAGGTTGCTTCGTCGCTACGCTCCTCGCAATGACAGCTTCTCGCAATGACATGGCTGAGCCCTTCGCAATGACAGCGCTAGGTGGCCTAACAGTTAACTTAGCGTGACGGTTTGAATGCCGCCCAAGCTGGGCAGCGCAAAACTCTCAGGGTCGAACGCCGTGTCGCCATCGGGGTCGGGAACGCCTGTGGTTTTCAAGCCTTGGAAGTCAAACAAGCTGTGGTCCAGCAGGTGCGAGGGTGCGACGTGTTGCAGCGAATTGAACATGATGTCCAAACGGCCTGGGTGTTTTTTCTCCCATTCGCGCAACATATTGCCCACTTGCTGGCGCTGCAAACCATCTTGGCTGCCACACAAGGTGCAAGGAATGATGGGAAATTCGCGGTGGGCGGCCCAGCGCTCTAAATCGCGTTCAGCCACAAAAGCCAAAGGCCGAATCACGATATGTCCGCCTGCATCGCTGACCAATTTGGGTGGCATGCTTTTCAACTTACCCGCAAAAAACATGTTCAGGAAAAAAGTCTGCAAGATGTCATCGCGGTGATGGCCTAAAGCAATTTTGGTGGCGCCAATTTCATCGGCTACGCGGTACAAAATGCCACGGCGCAACCTGCTGCACAGACTGCACATGGTTTTGCCTTCGGGAATTTTGCTTTTCACAATCGAATAGGTGTCTTGGGTTTCGATGCGAAACGGCACGCCCAAGGTGCTGAGGTAGTCGGGCAGCACATGGGCAGGAAAGCCCGGTTGCTTTTGGTCCAAATTGACCGCGATGATGTCAAAGTGAATGGGTGCACGGGCTTTGAGTTTGAGCAAGATGTCCAGCATGCCGTAACTGTCTTTGCCCCCCGACATGCACACCATGACTTTGTCGCCTTCTTCAATCATGTTGTATTGAACAATGGCTTCGCCCACCTGTCGGCACAGGCGTTTTTCCAGTTTTTGGGTTTCACGTTCGGTATGTACGGCGTTCACCATGATCCCGCCTCCATGCGGATAGCGACTTCGCAGTCGTCAAAAATTTCTAGTTTGGTGATTTTCACCCGTACCGCTTTCACACCAGGCAAGCCCAGCAAGCGGTGGCAAAGCTGGCCAATCATGGTCTCTAGCAGGCTGACATGTTGTGCGGTGCATTCATCAATGATGATCTGGCGTACCTTGCGGTAGTCCAGCACACGGGAGATGTCGTCATCTGCTGGCAGCAGCGGTTGCTGGCCCAAGCTCAGCTCAGCGTCCACCTGAATGGGTTGGGGTGCTTTTTTTTCGTGTGCCAAGATGCCCAGATCAGCGTTAAAACGCAGGCCGCTTAGGGTGAGAATTTGGTTGCCGTTGGAATTCATAGGGTTCTTACATCAGCGAAAAATCACGTTCGAATTTCATCAGGTGTTGGCCGCCATCTACCAACAGGCTGGTGCCAGTGACAGAAGCATTGGTCAAGGCAAACAACACCGTGGCCACCACATCCTCCACGCTGGAGGAGCGTCCCAAGGGCGACAGCTGATGCAGTTGCGCAAACTTGTCATCACTCAGCAAATGGCTGGTCAGGGTCAGGCCAGGGGCTACACCCACCACCCGTAAATCGGGTGCCAAGGCTTGTGCCAGCATGGTGGTGGCGGCTTGCAAAGCGGCTTTGGAGAGGGTATAGCTGAAAAAATCGGGGTTGTAGTTCCACAGTTTTTGGTCCAGCATGTTCACCACCACGCCTTGGCTTTGGCGTTGCTTGACATGGGTGTGCAGCAGTTGTGCCAAGACGATCGCGGCTGCAGTGTTGCTGCGCCAATGCTGTTCCATGAGGGCAAAACCAAATGTTTCGGCGCTGTCATGCTCGAACAGCGCTGCACTGTTGACCACCGCATCCAATTGCCCCATGTGCTGTTGTGCGGTTGCAAACAACTGGCGTACCTGAGCTTCGTCGCTCAAGTCGGCAGAAAAAACACTGGCGCCTGCGGTGAGCGCTGCGCAGTCGTGGGCTGTTTGTTGGGCCTCTTGTGCAGAGTGTCGGTAATGCACGGCCACACGCCAGCCAGCCCTTGCCAGTCCTAAAGCAATAGCGCGGCCCAAGCGCTTGCCCGCACCGGTGACCAGCACAGCAGGCGAGGAAGCAATAAGGGGTGGTGCAGAGGGCATGAACGACAATCTATCTATGGAAACACAGGCAAAGAGTTTAGCGACTGCACTGCAGGCGCTTATACAAGCGCGTTTGGCCGCTGATGGTGGCTGGTTGCCCTTTGACCGATTCATGGCGCTGGCCTTGTATGCGCCGGGCTTGGGTTACTACGCTGCGGGTCAAGGTCAGATTGGCCGCATGCCTGAACAGGGCAGTGATTTTGTGACCGCGCCTGAAATCTCCTCGTATTTTGGCAAGGCCTTGGCAAGCAGTGTGGCCGAGGCTTTGGCATACACCCAAACCCGCGCGGTGCTGGAGTTTGGCGCAGGCAACGGCACCTTGGCTGCTCAGTTGCTAGACGCCTTGGGCGATGCGGTGCAAAGTTACACCATCGTCGAGGTGTCCGGCGCTTTGCGTGAACGCCAAGCGCAAACGTTGGCGGCTTTTGGGTCACGTGTGCAGTGGATAAGTGAATTGCCTGACAACATCCGCGCTGTGGTGGTGGGCAATGAAGTGCTTGACGCCATGCCCGTCAAATTGTTGCAACGCACAGCGGGTGTATGGCATGAACGTGGTGTGGTTTGGGATGAGGCAATCAGCGGTTTTGCTTGGCAAGACCATCCCACCGACGAGCGACCCCCCCTTGCGATTGAGGGTACGCACGATTACCTGACCGAAATCCATCCTCAAGCACAGGCATTTATTCGCAGTGTGGGTGAACGCCTGCAAAGCGGCGCGATGTTCTTGATCGATTACGGTTTCCCCGAAGCCGAGTACTACCATGCACAGCGCCATATGGGCACGCTCATGTGCCACCAAGCCCACCGCAGTGACAGCGATCCTTTACAAAGCGTGGGATTGAAAGACATCACCGCCCATGTTGATTTCACCGGCGTGGCCTTGGCGGCGCAGGAAGTGGGTTTGGAGGTGTTGGGCTACACCAACCAAGCGCATTTTTTGCTCAACAGCGGTTTGCTGGGTTTACTGGAAAACGCTTCAGTCCAAGACAAAGCCATGGCGCAAAAACTCATCACTGAGCACGAGATGGGCGAGTTGTTCAAAGTCATCGCCTTGGGCCGTGGCCAGGCTTGGCAGCCCTTGGGTTTTGTGCAAGGCGATAGAACACACAGGTTGTAGACAAATGTTCCGTTGGTTGATTGTGGTCTTCTTGGCCTTGCTGCTGATCCAAGGCATCACGCCGTGGTTGCAAAAGCTCGGGTTTGGCCGATTGCCAGGGGACTTGCGCTTTCGCTTGTTTGGCCGCGACTTCTTTCTTCCTTTGACCACCACCATCATTCTCAGCATGGTCTGCGCTGGTTTGGCAAGCTTACTCTAGGGACATCTTCGGCAGTTAACATGAAGCCATGGATAAGCCGTTCAACCCATTCAGCACAAGCGCTCAAAGCCAATCTGGCAGGGTCAAGTGGTGGTTGTTGTCACTTTTGGCAGTGGTCGCATTTGCTGCAAGCTGGTTTTACCCAGAGATCAAAAATACTTTAAGCGCTGCCTGGCAAAGCGATAAAACGGCTGTGACTGCTGAGGCAGCGCTCAAGGCTGACAACAGCAAAACAGCCGGAGGCGGTAAACCTTCCAAAGGTGGCAAGGAAGGTAAAGGCAGCGGTGAAGGTTCACGCAGCACGCCGGTGAGTGTGGGTGAGGTACGCCTCATGGATATTCGCTACAGCGTACAAGCTGCAGGTACATTGGTGGCGCTCAACACTGCGGTCGTACGGGCCAAGGTGGATGGCGAACTCAAAGCGCTGCGGTTCACAGAAGGCCAGTTGGTGCAAGCCGGACAGGTACTGGCTGAAATTGATGCCAGACCCTTTGAGGCGCAACTCAACCAAGCGCAAGGGCAATTCGCACGAGATGCCGCACTCTTGAAAAACGCAGAGTTGGATTTGCAGCGTTACCAAGACTTGCTCAGCAAAGACGCTATTGCGCGTCAGCAAGTAGAAACACAAGCGGCGTTGGTGCGCCAATTGCAAGGCACGGTGCAAGCCGATCAAGCGCAAATCGACATGGCCAAATTACAGCTTTCCTACACCCGTGTCACCGCCCCCATCAGCGGACGGCTGGGTTTGAAGCAAGTCGAGTTGGGCAGTTTGGTGCGCTCTAGCGACCCCAATGGCTTGGTCAACATCACGCAAACCCAGCCCATGTCGGTGGTGTTTTCTGTCCCTGAGATGCATGTCCCTTTGATCATGCGCAAATTGAAAGCAGGCCAAGCATTGCCGGTCGAAGCCTGGGACCGTGACCAAAAAATACGGCTGGCCCAAGGGCGTGTCAGCACCACCGACAACGCCATTGATGTAGCCACCAGCACCTTGCGTTTGAAAGCCACGCTGGATAACCGCGACGGCAGTTTGTTTCCCAACCAATTTGCCAACATCCGTTTGCAGTTGGACACTTTGAAAAATGTGCTGGCGGTTCCTGTGCAAGCGGTACAACGCGGCGCAGCCGGCACCTTTGTGTATGTAGTCCAAGCTGACAACACAGTCCAAGTGCAAACCGTGCAGCTTGAGGCGGTTGAGGGGGACTGGCAAGCGGTGAAAGCCGACCTCAAAGCTGGTCAACAAGTCGTCACCGATGGCGCTGACCGGTTGCGCAGCGGCAGTGGGGTGGAGGTGGTGAAAGCGCGTAAACCATGAACCTGTCGCGACTGTTTATTCTGCGACCGGTAGCCACTTCGCTGACGATGTTGGCGTTGTTGTTGTGCGGCGCTTTGGCCTACCGTTTTTTGCCGGTGGCTTCCTTGCCGCAAATCGATTACCCCACGGTTCAGGTGAACACCTTGTACCCCGGTGCGAGTCCCGAGGTGATGACCGCAACCGTCACCGCACCATTGGAGCGGCAGTTGGGGCAAATGCCGGGCTTGGCGCAAATGACCTCGGTCAGCTCGGGCGGCGCGTCGGTCATCACTTTGCGTTTTTCGCTGAAGTTGCCGCTGGATGTGGCCGAACAACAGGTGCAAGCCGCCATCAATGCGGCCATCGGTGTGCTGCCCGCAGACTTGCCCATGCCACCGGCCTACAGCAAGGTCAACCCTGCGGACGCGCCGGTATTGACCTTGGCCATCAGCTCGCCTTCGCTGCCTATCACGCGGGTGCATGACATGGTGGAAAACCGTTTGGCCATGCGCTTATCGCAAATTGCTGGCGTCGGCTTGGTCAGCATCGCAGGCGCCCAACGCCCCTCGGTGAGGGTACAGGTCAACAGCCAAGCATTGGGTGCTGCAGGCTTTTCGCTGGAGGACGTTCGCACTGCCATCAACCAAGCCAATGTCAGCATGGCCAAGGGCAGTTTGGATGGCCCGGCCCGTGCTTCTAGTTTGGATGCGAATGACCAGATGCAGTCTTCGCAAGACTATGCCAACTTAGTGCTGGCTTATAAAAACGGCAATCCATTGCGCCTTAGAGATGTGGCCACTATCAAGGATGCGCCTGAGAACAGCCGTTTGTCGGCATGGGCCAATACGCAGCCTGCCATTGTTTTGAATATCCAGCGGCAGCCAGGTGCGAATGTGATTGACACCGTGCAACGGGTGCAGGCCTTGCTTCCCGCTTTGCGTGCGACTTTGCCAGCCAGTTTGGATGTGCAGGTGATGACCGATCGCACCACCACCATCCGTGCCTCGGTGCGGGATGTGCAATTTGAGTTGCTGTTGTCGATGGCCTTGGTGGTCATGGTGATTTTTGTATTTCTGCGCAGTGCGTCGGCCACCTTGATTCCTGCGGTGGTGGTGCCTTTGTCGTTGGTGGGGACTTTTGCGGTCATGTACTTGGCCGGTTTTTCGATCAACAACCTCACCTTGATGGCGCTCACGGTAGCCACAGGTTTTGTGGTGGATGACGCCATCGTCATGATCGAAAACATTGCCCGTTTTTTGCAAGACCCAGAGCGGCCGCGAACACCGGTGCAAGCAGCCATCGAGGGCGCACAGCAAATTGGCTTCACTATCGTGTCGCTGACTTTCTCCCTGATTGCAGTGTTGATTCCCTTGTTGTTCATGGGCGATGTGGTGGGGCGTTTGTTCCATGAATTTGCCATCACCTTGGCTGTGGCGATTTTGATTTCAGCATTTGTCTCATTGACCCTCACCCCCATGTTGTGCGCCCATGTGCTGCGGGTACAAAAGAGCGACCACGACACGTTGGAATCGGGTGCATGGTTAAAGCACTTGATTGCCGTTTATGGCCGTGGTTTGAATTGGGTGCTGGACCGTCCTGTGGCCACGTTGGCCTCATTTGGTTTGACGGTGGTGTTGACCGTGGCTGCTTACCTCATCAGCCCCAAGGGTTTTTTCCCTTTGCAAGACACGGGTGCGGTGCAAGTCATCACCGAGGCCACGCAGTCGACCTCGTTTGAAGCCATGTCCGAGCGGCAACAGGCTTTGGGACGCTTGCTGCTGCAAGACCCTGCGGTGCAAAGCCTGACCTCCTTCATTGGTGTCGATGGTCCCAATGCCAGTCTGAATGCGGGTCGCATGACCTTGAATTTGGTGCCCAAGGCGCAGCGTCCCGAAGGATTACCAGACACCTTGGAGCGTCTTGCATTGCTTTCCCGACAAGTTTCTGGCTTGCAGGTGTATTTGCAACCTTTGCAAGATTTGAGTTTGGAAGACCGTGTGACGCGCAACCCGTTTCGGTTTTTGCTCAGCGGCCCCGATGGCCAGACACTGGGGTATTGGTCCAATCGATTACAAGAGCGTTTGCGCCTAGACCCCGCGCTGGCAGATGTGGCCAGCGACTACCAAGACCAAGGCTTGCAGGCCTATGTGCGCATTGACCGTGAGGCCGCAGCACGTTTGGGCGTAACCGTCTTAGCCATCGACAATGCGCTCTACAACGCCTTTGGTCAACGCTTGGTGTCGACCATCTTCACCCAAAGCAACCAGTACCGTGTGGTGTTGGAGGTGCAAGACCAAGACCGTCTAGGGCCTTCTGCTTTGTCGCAACTGCGGGTGCCCTCAGTCAATGGGTCTCAAGTCCCTTTGAGCAGCGTGGCTAAGGTGGAGGAGCGCTCTGCCTTGCTCAGCATCTTGCATGTGGCGCAGTTTCCTGCTGTCACTTTGTCGTTCAAACCAGCCGCAAGTGCTTCGCTGGGTGAGGCGGTACAAGCCGTTGAGGGGCATTGGCAAGCCATGCGAGCCGAAGAAGATGTGCCGGCCTCTGTGGAGACGCGTTTTGAGGGGGCGGCTTTGGCCTTCAAAGCCTCCCTGCTCAACAGCCTTTGGTTGGTGTTGGCCGCAGTGATCACCATGTACATCGTTTTGGGTGTGCTGTATGAGAGCTATGTCCACC